>JAGPNC010000016.1:0-1938 GCA_018052565.1 Candidatus Shapirobacteria bacterium
TAAACAATTTAGCAATTTTATTATTTTTACCACATCGGTAAATACTCCTTCACATTCTCGGCGGTAATCTCAAATCTTTCCCCCTCGCCGCTAACCACTTTCTTGGCAATTTGTCGGCAAATTCCCTCAATATTACGCTTCAGGGTCCGCACCCCCGCATCATATCCTAAAGGTCGGACAATTTTTGACCAAACCTCTTCATTAAAAACGACCTGCCGGGGTTCCAACCCCGCTTCTTTAATTGCCTCAGGCAAAAGATAATTCTTGCCAATAATAATTTTTTCCTCATCAGAATAAGAGGGCATCGAAATAATCTCCAGCCGGTCTAATACTGCTTGAGAAATGTTGGTGGTATTATTGCAAGTAGTAATAAAAAAAGCCTCGGAAAGATCAAAGGGATAATCAATAAAATAATCCGTAAAGGCACTGTTTTGTTCTGGATCTAGCAACTCTACCAACACCCCCATAATTGAACTTCGCGCCTCCTCGGCAACCCGATCAATTTCATCCAAAAGGATAATTGGGTTGGCTGCCCCCGCCTGCCGCAATCCCTTAATGACTTGCCCCGGCTCAGCTTGGGGAAAAACCCGTGACCGCCCCCGCAGATAAAATGGTTCTTCGATGCCGCCAAACGGAATTCTTATCATCTTTCTACCTAAGGCTTCAGTAATCGCCGCCGCCAAGGTCGTTTTCCCTGTTCCCACCAAACCCACTAAACAAAGAATAGGCGCTCGGGGCGTTTCTCCCTTTTCTTTCTTTAACTTCATTACCGCTAAATATTCTAAAACCCGTTCTTTAATCTCTTCCAAGCCATGATGATAACGATCCAAAATCTGCCGCGCTCTTTTAAGATCCAGGTTATCCTCAGTTTTTTTCCGCCATGGCAAATTAACAATCCACTCTACATAATGGCTGATACCCTCATATTCTTGAGAAAATTGGCCAAATTGAAAAGAAAGGCGCAATCTTTCTATCGCCAAAAGGGTTCTTGAGGAAAGGTCAGGAGGTAAAGAGGCTTCCTTAACTTGCTTGGCTAACTTTTTAATTTCCTTGTCAATTTTGGGTTCATCTTGCTTCATCATCTTAATCTTAACACAAAAACGAAGTCGCCGCCAGCGGGTTAAGCCTGAGGGCAGACCCGGGAAATCAATATCCCGCCAACAACAGCTTAACCCTAAAGTCCCGAGGCTTCCGGAAGAAGTTCTGAATTAGTGCAAGCCGCCCTGCCGGCAAAAGCTTGGGGTTAAGGCAATTGCTTCGCCAAGAACTCCTATTGTTTTTAACTCAAAACATCGCTAAAATATGTTTAGGCAGGGCGCATTCACCTCCTTTCTTTTTACAGATTAGAGGTTACCCTGCCCATGAGATGTTTGTCAAGCCGGGATTAGTTTTGAAACGAGTTCTTATGTATATCAGCCCTATGGTAGTAAAAAAAGATTCAAGAATCAGAAGATACATTTAAAGGCACAATAAAGATCAATAAGCTCGTGTCTTCTAGGCCCGTGATTATTGACTATCTTAATTAATTCCTAATTTTCTTAAATTTTAAAAATGCCTGAGTTTTCATTAGAAAAACCTCCAACAGAAAAGGTGAGAGAGTTAGCCCAAGAATTGCATAAACAAGGATTAGAGCCGCGACTAACCTTTCTTTCTCCCATAAATGAAACTAGAAAAAACGCCCTAGAAATGATTAGAGATGGAAAACCTGACCCAAAAATGGTGGTCGAACTTTTAGAAAGCACTGATTTTATAGAAAGGGAAGCGGGAGCTTATCTGTCAGGTAATATCACCGGAATTTCAGAAAAAGATCGTCCTAATATTTTATCAATCTTAGAAGAACTAGGAAAAAGTGAAGATTTCTATACCCAAAAAGTAGCAATCAGGGCCTTAGGCAATCAAGGCGAAGAAGCCTTGCCGATTTTAGAAGAACTAAGCAAG
>JAGPNC010000016.1:2038-18144 GCA_018052565.1 Candidatus Shapirobacteria bacterium
TTTGCCGATTTTAAAAGAACTAAGCAAGGATAAAGATTCCGATGTCCGGAAAGCAGTAGCCCGAGCCTTAGGCAACCAAGGCGAAAAAGCCTTGCCGATTTTAGAAGAACTAAGCAAGAATGAACATCCCGATGTCCGAAAAGCAGTAGCCCAAGCCTTAGGCAATCAAGGCGAAAAAGCTTTGCCGATTTTAAAAAAACTAAGCCGAGATGAAATTTCTTATATCCGAGAAGCAGTAGCCCAAGCCTTAGGAAACCAAGGCGAAAAAGCCTTGCCGATTTTAAAAAAACTAAGCAAGGATAAACATTACGATGTCCGGAAAGCGGTAGCCCAAGCCTTAGGTAATCAAGGCGAAAAAGCTTTGCCGATTTTAAAAAAACTAAGCAATGATGAAGATCCCGATGTCCGAGCGGCGGTAGCCCAAGCCTTAGGCAATCAAGGGGAAAAAGCTTTGCCGATTTTAAAAGAACTAAGCAAGGATAAAAATCCCGATGTCCGGAAAGCGGTAGCCCGAGCCCTAGGCAACCAAGGCGAAAAAGCCTTGCCGATTTTAAAAAAACTAAGCCAAGATGAAGATCCTTATGTCCAAAAAGCGGCAATCGAAGCTCTGGATAAAATGGAGGGAAAATATAAATGGCTTTTAGCCACTAGAAAACCCTTATTCGCCACTTCTTACACTGAAGAATTAGCCGAGAGAATTTCAAATATTCAAGAAATTGTTAGAAAATTAAAAGAAGAATTCGGAGATGATTTTGTTGGTCTGGTTATTTTAGGTAGCACAAGCAAAGGTTATTTTGCCAGAAGCAGCGATCTTGATTGGGGAATTATCGCCGGAAAAAAAGAGGTCTCTGAAAGATTTAAGGAAATGGCGGCGGCAAGATCCCTTAATCTTTGTCTTGAACATTTTGTCAATTCAAACGAGGAATATCAAGTCCAAGAAGGGAAAGCAGCAACAGTGAGTTTTTTATTTTGTGGCTTATTTTTTGGCGATTATGATAGGCTTTTAGAGATTCAGGAAAAACTTTTAAGAAGGATTAACCCGAAAATATGGGATGAAATCAGAAGGGAAATTTTAGCAAACGAAACCCGCTTAGCTAAGGCCCAAGAGAGGTTCGGATTAGAAGATCAGGAATCAGAGAAAACAAAACAAGCGGTTGCTCTTTTAAGGGTCCCCCCTCCATACCAAGAGGCCTTGCGTATTGTCCAGAGAAGGAGACATTAGGAAATCAATTAAAACTCAGATCCTGGGGAGATTTTTTGGGCTTTTGCTAAAGAGCGCCTTGTGAAATATCATGGTATTAAACTTTTATCCACACCTTAAAAAGGCTCTTCCAAATTAGGAGAAGATACTAAGATAATAAAAATAAGGAGCCAACCGCAATTATTACCAACAAGGCAAGAATAAAAGCTGGGGTTTGTTTCGATGCCTAACTCATGTGCCGGCTTGGCTACCAGAGGCCATGTTTACAAAACCGTAAGACGTAATGGGAAAGAATATACCGGGGGCAAAAACCACATTAACGACCAGGAATATTTCCGAGGTTATCTTAAGAGAAAGTTAAAGGCCGAGGGAGGCATTAGAAGAAAACACCTTTGCCCTTCTTAGGTAAATACGTCTAGAGAGATAATAACCGTAGTTTAAGGCCTGATGAGTAAGTCGAGAAATTGTTTGACTTATTAAAGGTTAGCGGCCGATTTGGGGAACTACCTAATCTGATAACCCCAAAAATGCTATTTTATAGATACTACACCATCCCCGCCTGCCATTTACAACAGCCTCCTCTAACACAAGCTTTGCCTCAACAAATTACGCCACTCTTATCTGCCTTTTCTTGACCGAGGATAATCTCTTCTCGCAACTCGTTCCTGATAGCGTGGAGAAGAAAAATGAGCTAAGCGAGGACGTTCTCGCTGTTCAACAACTTCTTTTTGCCCATCTAAGATCATCGTTAAATTAATTCTCCCCTGATCGTCAATCTCCCGCACTTTTACTTGAACTTTATCCCCCTCATGAACTACCTCGGCGGGATCTTTGACAAAGTGAGTGGCCATTTGGGAAACGTGAACCAAACCTTCCTTTTGGGGCAAAATCTCCACAAAAGCGCCAAATGGCCGAATCCGCTTCACCACTCCCTCAAAAACCTCACCGGCTTTTACCTCCCGCGTTAAGTTTTTAACCCAATTAACCGCACGGTTAACCTCCTCCTCGCTAAGGCCAGAAATGCTTACCTCACCGTTATCCTCAACATTAACTTCGCACCCGGTTTCCTCAATGATCTGGCGAATAATTTTACCTCCCGGACCGATCAAGCCGCCAATTTTTTCCGGATCAATTTTCACCAAAGCCACTTTGGGCGCGTATTGGGAAACTTTCTCCCGCGCCTGCGGCAAAACGGCCAGCATTTTTGTTAAAATTTCCTCCCGCGCTCTTTTGGCTCTTGCTAAAACCTCACTAATTGTTTCCAAAACTAAACCCTCATTCTTAACGTCCATCTGAATCGCCGTCACCCCGTTTTTGGTTCCTGTCACCTTAAAGTCCATTTCGCCGTTAAAGTCTTCAATACCCGCAATATCCGTTAAAATTGTCCATTTTTCTCCTTTGCTTGCCAACCCTAAAGCAATCCCGGCCACCGGTTCTTTAATGGGCACTCCCGCATCCATTAGCGCCAAAGTTGAACCACAGGTAGAGGCCATCGAGGTAGAGCCGTCAGAAGAAAGCACTTCCGAAACTACCCGAATGGCATAGGGGAAAACATCTTTACCCGGTAAAACCGGTTCTAAAGCCTTTTCCGCCAATGCCCCATGACCAATTTCCCGCCTTTTGGGACCAGAGATAAAAGCAATTTCTCCTGAGGCAAAAGGAAGCATCGAATAATGATGCATATAACGCTTTGTTTCCTCCCCCTCCGGACTTTCAATCCACTGTTCTAAAGAAAGAGGGCCAAGAGTCGCAATTGATAAAACTTGTGTTTTCCCCCGGGTGAAAATAGCGCTGCCGTGAGTTCGCGGCAAGACTCCTACTTCAACCGAGATAGGACGAATTTCATCAATTTTCCTTCCGTCCGGCCGCTCACCAACTAAAAGCTTACCTCTTAACCACTTTTTAACCGCCTTTTCAAAAGCCAAACGAACCTTTATTTTATCCTCTTCGGGAAAAGATTCTAAAACCGCATCTTTAAGTGGCGATAGGGCAAATTCCTCGCCCTTTCCTGCTCCCGCCCAAAGTTTTTCCAGATCATCCTTAATTTTCTTACCCACTTCTTCCGCCAATATCGGCGAGGAATAAGAAACATAAGCCATTTTTTCCCTTCCTATCTCTTGACGCATCGCCTCAATAAAATCAAGCAAACGCTGCGCTTCTTTAAAACCGAACTCAATTCCCGCAACTACTTTCTTTTCTTCCACTTGATTGCCCTTAGCCTCAATCATCACCACTTTCTCCCGCGTACAGGAAATTACCAAGCCAAGATCAGAAAACTCTTCATCGCCAGCTACGGGATTAATAAAATAAGTATCTTCTTTCATCCCCACCTCAACGGTGGCCATAGGGCCTAAAAAGGGAATATTAGAAAAAGAAAGCGCCGCCGCTGAAGCAAGCGAGGCTAAAACCACCGGATCATTTTCCCCATCAACAGAAAGAACCGTCACTGTTACCTGAACTTCATTCAAAAACCCTTCCGGAAAAAGAGGCCGTAGAGAGCGATCAATCAGGCGCCCGGCCAAAATCGCCTCATCTGTCGGCCGGCCTTCCCGTTTCACCCATCGGCTACCTTTAATTCGCCCACCGGCATAAAGCCGTTCCATATATTCAACATCAAGGGGAAAATAGTCAAGATTAGTAGGATTAGGAGAGGCAACCACCGTGACCAAAACGGTCGTCTGGCCATAAGTGGCCCAAACTGCCGCATTTGCCTGACCGGCAAAGTCGCCCACTTCCAGCTTTAACGTCCGTCCGCCAATTTCAATTTCTCGGCTAATTTTTTTGGTCATTATTTATTTTCTTTACTTTTTTAAAGATAGTTTGCCAATTAAAACTTGATAGCGCTCTTTATCGTTTTGCGCCAAATAATTAAGCAGTCGCCGCCTTTTGGAAACCAAAGAAAGCAAGCCTCGCCGCGAGTGGACATCTTTAGGATTCTCTTTAAGATGAGCTGATAGCTTATCAATTTGGGAAGAAAGCAGGGCCACCTGCACCTCCGGCGAGCCGGTATCCTCTTCTCCGTGGGAAAACTCCTTGATAATTTTTTCCTTTTCTTCTTTAGTTAACGCCATCCTTTGCGGTTAAAAATGAAGCCTTCTTTTGCCAGAAGCCCACTTTTTATTCTTTATTTTTAACTTCCCTGAGTTTACCTTAAAACTCCCCAAAAAACAAGAGGAAAATATAAATATTTCTACAAACTTGACGAACTAAGGTAGTCCTTTAAAGAAAAAGGGAAAGAAATATTTTTGTAATTTACTCCTCTCCTCCTCCTGATCCGCGGTAAATTTTGGGGGGGTTGAAGTTTGTTGCCGAGGGAGCTTGCGGGAAAGAAGGAAAGCGGCCTCCCCGCCGCAAGCAAAAAGCGGCTGCCTCAAAAGCATCGGGAGAAGTTTGGGGATCGGAAAAAGAATCAGTGGAAACTTTAAGGCCTAAAAGCAGGTTGCTGGCTTCTTCTTCGCCCAGGGGGAGGGAAAGACCTTCCGCCAAGGCGGCCACAATTTCCGCGTAAGAGGAAGCATTGCCATCAACCACCTTAAGCCGGCCAAAACTGGCCGCCTCGTTAAGATTGATGTTTAAAATTTCCAGTTTATTAAGATCTAGAGGGGCGGGCGACAATTTTTGCAAAACTCTTTCCAAATCATTAAGGCTGTTAAAACCAAAAGCAATTAAGTTTTTAAGCTCGCCACCACGGTTAGCGAAAGAAACCATTTGGGGAGTAATTGTCGGCGCCCCTGCCTTAGGTTGAATCAAAAGGCTTACTTTCCTTTCCCGATCATCCCAAGAGATTTTCTCAATATAATCTAAAGAGTAATCAATATTAACCACAAAAATTTTCCCTTTAATTTCCTGACCAACTTTGTCTATCCCATAAATTTGGCTAAACTCTACCTTAAGAGGTTCCGGGCTAATCACTGGCGACGGCTTGCCAGCTTTGGTTAGCGCCGAGGAGAGGGCGCAAGCAGCGGCAACCTGATCCAGTTTCGGCTGCGACGGCAAGAAAATTGGCGTCTCCTCCGCGCCTGCCAACCACATATTTACTTCCGCAAAGGGATAATTTCTCTTATTCATAAAGCCTATATATTTTTCTTGTATCTTATCACATCATTGACGGCAAAATCAAGATGGGGAGAAAAAACGGCGCCGAACTCCTCCTTAATCTTTGCTTTTTCAATATCTTTCTTCCCTTCCCGAAACGAGGTAATCTTTGCTTCCCCGATTTTTTCTTTACCCCGCCAAAGTTCAATTTCCCCACCCTTAACAATTTCTCCCCGCAAAACCTTGCCACCAGCCACAATTTCTCCCCCCACGTTGAATTTGGCCAAAATTACCGCCTCACCCAAAATATTAGCTTCCTCTATTTGGGAAGAAAAATTTTTAACCTCTTCTTCTAAGGCTTCATTCAATTCGTAAATCAGGTTAAAACGTTCAATTTTTACCCCTTCTGTTTCTGCCAAATCCTCTATCCCTTTACCGCAAGAAACATTAAAACCAAATATTTTTCCGCCAAAAGAAGAAGCTAAAAGTATATCCGATTCATTGATTTCCCCTACCCCGGAGCTTAAAATTGCCAATTTGGAAACTATCGGCAAGCTTAAAATCGCCTCCAAAACCCCTAAGGTGTCCGCCTTAAAAATTACCGCCGGTTTTCCTCCTGTTTCTTTGACAGCAAATTTATCTTTTTGGAAACTCAGCTTTTCTTCTAACTTTGCCACCCTCTCGGCACTTAAAACTTTTTCTCCCACCGGTACTACCGAAGAGAAACCCAAAACCAAAACCGGCTGGCTTACTTGCGCCTTAAGAATTGGCCGCCCCCGATCATCAAAGATCGCCTTTACCCGCGCTCTTTGGTTAGCCGCCCACACCTCCTCATCTTTCCTAAGCTCCCCTTCCTGAACTAATAAACTCACTTCTGTCCCCCGTCGCGGGTTAATGCCGCTTTCGATCACCACTCCCGAAAAAGGGACATTTACCGGCGCCTTAAGATCATTCATCTTTGCTAAAAGGAGAATCATCTCCAAGAGATCTTTTATCCCCTCGCCGGTCTTGGCCGAAACGGGCACCGTCACCACCTCTCCCCCCCGATCTTCAACCAGAACTCCTAATGCGGTAAGCTGGTTTTTCACTTTTTCCGGGTCGGCTCCCGGAAGATCCATTTTGTTTAAGGCAACCAAAAAGGGGACTCCCGCTTCTTTAATATGTTGCAGTGACTCTTCTGTTTGGGGCATCACCCCTTCATTAGCGGCAATCACCAAAACGGCCAAATCGGTAACTTGGGCGCCGCGAGATCTCATCTTGGCAAAAACTTCATGCCCGGGAGTGTCGACGAAAGTAATCTTTTCGCCTTGGTATTCAATTTGGTAAGCGCCAATTTTTTGGGTAATACCACCCACTTCTTTTTGGCTAATATTAGTCTGGCGAATTTTGTCTAAAAGAGAAGTTTTGCCGTGATCAATATGGCCTAAAAAGGTGACCACCGGAGGGCGAGGGGAGAATTTTGAAGCATAATTTTTGTCGGCCATAAGAAAAATCGATAAAATTGCTAATTATAAAATTAACCCTCCAAAAAAGAGTAGAAAAATAAGTGCTTTTTGCCATGGCTCTCTTAGCTTTCTTTTTTCCCTTTCTTGCCTTCTTCGGCGCCACTTTCCTCTGTTTTGCCCTTGTTGATTTTTTTAGCCTCTTTTTTCTTGCCCTTTTCTACCAAGAAAGGCTGATCCTCCTTAATATCAATCTCGTAGCCGGTTAACTCGGAAGCCAACCGCACGTTTTGGCCATTCTTGCCAATCGCCAAGGAAAGCTGGTCCTCGGGTGCCAAAACTTTTGCCCGCTTTTCTTTTTCATCAATTTCAATTTTCAAGTTTTCTGCCGGCAGGAGAGCCGCCTCAATCATCTCTTGGGGATTATTGCTGTACTGAATTACATCAATCTTTTCTCCTCCCAAGCTGTTAATTACCTGGCTAACCCGAACGCCCTTTTGACCTACACAAGCTCCTACCGGATCAACATTGCGGCGCTTAGAATAAACAGCAATCTTGGTTCGCACTCCCGGCTCGCGCGCCATCGCCCTAATTTCCACCGTCCCGTTAGCAATTTCAGGCACTTCCCGTCGGAAAAGAGCTTCGACTAGCTCCCGGCTTGCCCGGGAAAGAATAATGCGCCGCTCCTCCCCCTCGCCGCTAATTTCTTTGATATAAAAATCAAATTTTGCTCCCGGCAAATAGTTTTCTCCTTTTAATTGCTCGCTTTGGGGTAAAAACCCATAAGTTCGACCAATATCAACTACTGCCTGCTTCTGATAATCATCGAAGCGGATCACCGTCCCCTGTACCACCGTTCCAATTTTTCCTTGATAATCGTCAATCACGGCCATTTTTTCTGCTTCTCTCACCTTTTGGACAATTACTTGTTTTGCCACCTGAGTAGCAATCCGGCCAAAGCCTGGCGGGGTTACCTCTTCCTTACCCTTATTGCCCTTAACAAAAACTTTTGCCTCGCCCGTCTTTTCGTCAATTATGACTTCATAATCGCCTTCGGGGGCAACACCATTTTTCTCCTGATAATCTTTCTCAAAGGCGGCCAAAATTGCCTCTTTGATCGCCATAATAATCGCCTCGGCATTAATATGGCGCTCCCGAGCCAATTCTTCCACCGCCGTAGCAAATTCAGTTCGTTGTAATATTCTTGGCATAAAGTTAATAATATTAAAAAAGGTGGGTCTCCCCACCTTAAAATCTCTCTTCTCTGATAAACTTTCTAACTTACCCTCTTACTTCTCCCCAAAAAAAATCTCAATTCTGTATTCTTAATTTAACACACCCGCTTCTCAAAGTCAAACAATTGATCTCTTCTATAAAAAACACCAAAGTAATTGATAGCCTTAAAGCTTTGCTCTTACCGGCCGGGAAGAAAGTTCCGTAATTTTTTGAAAATCATCATCGGGGCTGGCATCATTAAACCTCTCATAGCCACACTTTTGACAACGGTAAAAAAGGCGCCATTTCCCTCCTTTCCTAATTGCTCCCACCGGCTCCATCAAACCCCCGCATTTCTCCCTTCTGTCACCCGGGAAGATATCAACATGCTTGCTCCATAAACATTGAGGGCAGTGATCCGTGAAGCCTGTTCCTTGCACCTTGAAACCACAGACTTGGCAAGTAAAATCCTCAACTGTTTTAAGAAATCTTTTTCCCTTAACCATTTATCCTTTTGCAAAATTGCTTACCTTATCTACTATTATTAATTATTTGTGACATAAAAATGATCCGCCAACTGGCGAATTGTTTTTATGTCACATCGTTTATTCTAATCTTAGCCATTAACCAAAATCAGTAAAAACTTTTAGTTTTAACAGTTATCGCTTCTAAACAGTAAACAAAATAAACTGCCAAAGCTTATTTAAGTTAAAGCTTAATCTCGGCTAATTTCAACTGCCGCGTTTCCTCTTCCCCCAAGAAAGTCTTTACCAAAAACGGGTAGGAAGGATTGTCTTTCGTAAAATAAAGATCTAAAGAATGCCGTCGGCTCAATTTTTTCTCTAAATCGCCATGTCTTTTGAGATAATCCCTCAACTTTTCCGCCACGATTTCCCCTTGGGTAATAATCCTCACCTCAGACATTAAATTATCAATTTGGCGCGTAATCAAATTATAATGAGTACAGCCCAAAACTAAAGCGTCAATTTTTTCTTTTTTTAAGGGCATCAAACAGGCGGCTAAAATTTTCTTAAGATTTTCTCCCTCAAGCTCTCCACCCTCGATTTCCTCGACCAGCCCCAGGCAATCATTTTGGCAAAAAACAAGTTCTTTCTGGGGAAAAGCTTTCTTAAAATCACTATAAAATATATTGGTTTTAATGGTATTCGTTGTCCCGATAAAACCAACTTTTCCGAAATGATGGTTAGCCAAAAACTCGCTTGTCGGACGAACAATCCCCAAATCTTTAATTTCTCCCTCAAATTCTTTCTGGATTGTCGGCAAGGCAAGGGCAGTAGCCGTATTACAGGCAAAAATTACTAAAGCGCACTTTTTCTCTCTAAAGAAAGAAGTGGTTCTTCGCGTCAAAAAAATAATTTCTTTGCAAGAACGATTGCCATGGGGAACGTGTAAATTATCCCCTAGATAAAGATAATCATACGCCGGGAGTATCTTTCTCAAGACTTTTAAAATCAACAGGCCTTCCTAACCGGAATCAAAAACGCCAATCTTTATAAGAATAATCTTAGCAAAACATAATATTAGCCTCAAACGTAAAATTTTCTGTATAGTAAAGCTATATCTGAAAATGAAGGAGGAGAAACCCTTATGCTCATCGAGAATACCAAAAACCACAACCTACCCCAAAAGCGAATTCTCTGGAAGAGGGGGAAGATTATTAAAAAAATTAGCTTACTTAACGGTAAATTAAAACGAAGATCCCCAAGAAATTACTTTAAGCGCCTTAATCCGTCTTGGCAGAAAAATCGTCCTAAAAATTACAACCCAAATAATGATTTCATAATGACGGCGCCAAAGAGCTCCATAGTAAGGAACCATCCCATGTAACAGGAGAATTGGCACCGGCACCACCCGATAAAAGTCGAAAGAATTTGAGAAACTTTTAAAAAGATCACTGTTCAGACGGAGAAAAAAGCAATATCTAAAAAAATAAGACTATTTGCCTCTTGTCATTAGGAGGAAAATTGATTAAAATACGATTATGGTTGAAAAAAACAACAAAACTATCACCAAAAAAATCCCTAAGGCAAAAATAAAAGCAAGTGAATCCAAGAGAGTGGCCGCAGAAAAAACACCCATAGCTTCTCAAAAGCGCTCCTTCAAAATCCCCGTTAAAAAATTGATCATTTTTTTAGCCATTGTCATCATTGGCTTTCTCCTTTATCAAAATAGAGACCTTTTCGTTGTTGCCACCGTTAACAATAAACCTATTAGCCGCCAGCACTTTAACCAGCAACTGGAATCGCAATATGGCCGACAAGTCTTAGAAACCATGATTAATGAAGAGTTAATCAAGCAAGCAGCCAAAGATAAAAAAATTATCATTGGCCAGGAAAAAGTTGACGAGGAAATGGCCAAAATTGAAAAAAGCCTACCCGAGGGGATGAGCCTTGACCAAGCTTTACAAATGCAAGGGATGAGCCGGGAAAATCTCGAAGAGCAAATGCGGCTGCAACTAGCGATCGAGGAAATTTTAGCACCTAAAATTCAAATCGCTGATGAGGAGCTAAAACAATACATTGAAGAGAACAAAGATTACTTCTCCGCCACCGAAGAAGCGCAAATTAAAGAAGAAGCGCGAGAAAGCTTGCGGCAACAAAAACTCAACCAGAATTTCCAAAGCTGGCTCCAAGAGTTAACCGAAAAAGCCAAAATTAACCGCTGGCTCAAGTTCTAAAGTCCCCATTCTTTTAATTTTTCTTCCTGCTCAGCTGTGAGCTTTTTAGGCATTTTTAACTTTAGCCTCACGTATAAATCGCCTTTGCCCCGACCGTTAAGATGAGGCACTCCTTGACCGCGGAGGCGAATCATTGTCCCCGGCGGCGTTCCTGCTCGAAGACGTAATTTTAAGTTTTTCCCTTCAGGGGTAGGCACATCGATAACATCTCCTAAGACCGCCTGGGTAAAGCTTATTTCTCGCTCTACGATTAAGTCATCGTCCTGACGGATAAAATTAGGATCGGGCAAAACCTCGACAAGTAAATAAAAATCGGGAAACTTAATTCGCGAACCGTTATCAACCCCGGCCGGAATCTTAATTTTTCTTCGCCTTCCCTCAATTTCAACTTCCTTTTGCGTTCCCAAAATTGCCTCCTTTTGCGTTATCTTCACCTGATAAGTGGGAAGCCTTTGCTGATGATAACCAGAAAAGGGAGAGCGCTGGCCAAAAAAACTTTCAAAAATATCAAAAGGATCAGAAAAACCTCCAAAAAGATCCTCTAAACCACCAAAATCGACGGTATAAGAAAAAGGGCCACCAGCACCCGCCCCGCCCTGAGAGAAACCTTGCTTAAACGCCTCATGGCCAAACTGATCATAGGCCTGACGCTTACCGGGATCAGAAAGCACTTCGTAGGCCTCATTAATCTCCTTAAATTTCTCCTCGGCCCCCGGAGCTTTATTACGATCCGGATGCCATTTCAAAGCCAAGCGTCGATAGGCCTTTTTAATCTCTTCAGTGCTCGCATCACGAGAAACTCCTAAAATTTCGTAAAAATCTTTATTATCTGCCATAAATATATAAAAAAAGCACACGCAGAAAATGAAAGCCCCTGTCGGAGCGCAAAATCATTTTCCCGTGTGCCTCCCCCTCTTAATTAACTAACCACTTCACCTTCCTCGGGCTCAACCTCGTCTTTTCCTTCGTCTTTTTTGCCTTCTTCCTTCGCTTGCCCCGTACTGCCTTGGTTCGGAGCTTGCCCTTCAGTACTCTGGTACGAAGCCTGACCTATTTTCTGAAGCGCTTCTAAAAGTTCGCTCGTTCTTCTTTCTAATTCCTCTTTCTCCGGCTTTTCTTGCTTCAATAAATCCCGCAGAGACTTCATTTTCTCTTCCACCGCCTCCTTATCCGCTGCTTTAACCTTTTCACCTAAATCCTTAATTGTTTTTTCTGCCGTGTAAAGAGCATTTTCCGCTTTGTTTTTTGCCTCAATAAGTTCCTGCTGGCGCCTGTCTTCTTCCGCATGCGTTTCTGCTTCCGCTCTCATTCTTTCTACCTCTTCCTCCGAAAGACCCGTTGCTCCTTTAATAACAATACTCTGCGACCGGCCCGTGGCTTTATCTTTAGCGGTAACATTTAAAATACCATTGGCATCGATGTCAAAGGCAACCTCAATTTGCGGTACTCCCCGCGGCGCGGGCGGAATCCCATCAAGAACAAATTGTCCTAATGACTTGTTGTCTTTTGCCAACGGCCGCTCTCCTTGAATAATATGAACCTCTACTTGAGTTTGATTATCAGCTGCTGTGGTAAAGACCTGCGAGCGGGAAACAGGAATAGTAGTGTTTCTTTCAATTAAAGGCGCTACCACTCCTCCCAATGTTTCCACCCCTAAAGTTAAAGGAGTCACATCAAGCAATACCACATCTTTTACTTCTCCTGATAAAACTCCTCCCTGAATTGCTGCTCCTAAAGCTACCGCTTCATCGGGGTTCACCGATTGATTCGGCTTTTTGCCAAAAAACTCTTCGACGATCTGCTGTACCTTAGGCATTCGTGTCTGCCCACCCACTAAAATCACCTCGTTAATATCGGAGGCTTTCATTTTGGCATCCTTTAGACAAGCTTCCACTGGCGGCGTTAAACGCGCTAAAAGGTCGGCGGTAAGTTGCTCTAACTTAGCCCGGCTCAATTTTACCGATAAATGGAGTGGGCCCTCTTTTCCTTGAGTGATAAAAGGAAGATTGATCTCTGTTTCTGCCGATGTAGAAAGCTCGACTTTTGCCTTCTCGGCCGCATCCTTAATTCGTTGCATCGCTTGACTGTCGGTAGCTAAGTTTATCCCGTACTCTTTTTTGAATTCTCCCACTACATATTCCACAATTTTGCGATCCCAATCGTCGCCGCCTAAATGAGTGTCGCCATTGGTAGCTTTAACTTCATAAACTCCCTCTCCTAGCTCTAAGATGGAAATATCAAACGTGCCTCCTCCCAAATCAAAAACCGCCACTGTTTGCACTTCTTTTTTATCCAAGCCATAAGCAAGCGCCGCGGCCGTGGGCTCATTAATAATCCGCGCCACTTTCAAACCTGCAATTTCCCCCGCCTCTTTGGTTGCCTGCCTTTGGGAATCATCAAAGTAAGCAGGGACGGTAATTACTGCCTGTTCTACTTTCTCACCCAAATAAGCTTCGGCATCTTTCTTGGCTTTTTGCAAAATCTTGGCCGAAATCTCCTGGAGCGTAAATTGACGTCCATCTTCTGTTTCCACTACCGCTAAATCATTCTTGCCTCTTACTACTTTATAGGGAAGCCACTTAATATCTTCTTGGACAGAAGGGTCGTCAAAACGACGGCCCATCAATCGTTTTACCGAGAAAAAGGTATTTTTAGGGTTAATAACCATCTGCCGCTTGGCCGGCTCACCGACCAAGCCTTTAATTGGCTCTACTACCGACGGAATCAGTCGCCCCCCCTCGGCTGTAGTAATAATTGCTGGCTTTCCGCCCTCCATAATAGCTACCGCCGAGTTGGTAGTCCCCAAGTCGATACCAATAATTTTGGTAGTTATTTTTTCGTTCGCCATCTTTGCTCTTGCCTTACCCTAATAAATAATAAAGTCTAAAAAATAAATTTTCAAGAGGAAAAACAAAAAAATAATAACCGAGTCATCGCCTGTCGCCCTAATATAACGATTAATAAACTGTTTTAGTATTTTCCTCAAATCCAAAGTCAAAAGTCAAAAGGAAAAATTCAAAATTTCAAGTCAAAAGTTAAAAGTTTCTGTTTTATTTTTTAATTTTTCCGCCAGAGGCAGACCCGCCTTTGGCGGGAACTTGCACTTTTAACTTTTGAATTTTAACTTTTGAATTTTTTAAAACCAAGGCAAAGTATAAACTCCAAGTAGTTACTGCCTCCTCACAAATTAAAATCTACTTCTTATCGCTTTTCCCCATTCCCCACTTTTACCCTCGCCGGCCTTAAACACTTGCCGCGATATAAATACCCTGGGGAAACTTCTTCCACGACATAATTTTTTCTCCCCGGCACTAATTCCAGTGCGTCCATTAAGTAGGGATCAAAGGTTGCCCCGTTTGTTTCGATTTTCTCGATCCCTTCCGACGTCAACACCTCCCAAAATTCATCCTTTATCATTTCTAAGCCTCGATCTTCCCTCGACCGACAAGCCCTCTCTAAATTATCAAAAACATTCAAAATTTTGTCTAAAAGCCTCTCATTGGCAAAACGAATAAAATCTTCTTGTTCTCGCGCGACTCTTTTTTCTAAATTTTGATAATCAGCTAAGGCTCGCTTCCATTGGCTCTCTATCTCCTCTATTTTTTTTCCAAGAGCCACTATTTTTTCATTTTCCGAAAGATTTTTCCTTTCTTTTTTTTGCTTTTTTTCCATAAGTCTAAAAGCTAATTTCTGATAAAAGATGGCCAAAAAAATTTACCAAGGGAATTACCCGGCTGTATTGTAAACGGCAGGGGCCTAAAACCCCAATCGCATAATCACGACCCTGCCAACGAAAACGGCTAAAAATAAAGCCACAGGAAGAAAGATGATCGCCTCCCAAATCTTCGCCCAAAAGGACATAAACTGGCATTTCCTCCCCTTCCTTATTAATCAAATCCCGCCAAAAAGAATAGTTATCCAAAATTGATAAAAGGGATTGCGTCAAATCAATATCCCAAAACTCCGGAAAATTCAAGATATTTGCCAGACCCGCTAAATAAAACTCTTCATCGGGACCAATAGTTAAAGAAAGTACCCCTGAGCGCCGCGCCAATTCCATCGTTGCTTCTCTGACTAGTCTTTCTCTTTCTTCGCGATGTGGCCAAATTCGCTCCTTAATCCCCGCTTCATCTTTTACCGAAACTTCCTGCGGTTTTAAAAGGTTGCGAACATAAAATTTCATTCCCAAAGATGTCGGCGCTCTTCCTGACGAAATATGCGACTTTTGCAAATATCCCGCTTCCGCCAAATCGCTCATCTCGTTTCTAATTGTTGCCGGCGAAATCCCCAAGCGGTATTTTTTTTCCAAGCGGTCAGAGGAAACCGGTCGCGCCGTTTCAATATACTCTTCTACCACCGCTTTTAAAATCGCAATTTGCCTTTCCGTTAAAGTAGTCATCCGCTTTTGCTTTTAGCAAAACTATACCACGACTGCCAAAATTTGTCAAGGGGACGGTGGGCTTACTTAAAAATGCAACAGTCGGAAGCAAGATATAAGAACGAACCAAATCAACAAAATCACTCTCGCCTTTAAACTGTATAAATAAAGGGCTCTTAAAAATCCACATTGCTCAAAATATTGGGGCTTGCCGAAAGATCGTTGGTTTCTGGATTAAGGGAACGGAAAATAATCCCTGAGAAAGCTAACGGGATTTATTAATAACTATCTTCGGGCTAAAAAAGGTCAAAAAGCCAGAAGAAAACTTAAGGCATTGGTCAAAAGACAAATCTGGAGAGTTAGAAACGAGAATAGAGATCGCCGCGTAAAAAAGATCGGGGAGTGTCTTTATCAAGAGTCAGGTGGCTTTACTTTCTGTTAAAACTATTTACCCCATTTTGGAAGGAAAATGACAGCCAAAAAGCAAACGGAAGAAAAATCAAGCCGGTGGTTCTGCTCCCAAGGCCATAGACCCCAGAGGAGTTGCCCAGATGGACAGTATCGACTTTGGCGGGGTCTTTGCCTTTGCCGACATTGATATCTTTGCCAAAAAAGCTCCGGTTAATCTTTATCCCGCCCTAACTAGCTTGGAAGGATTGGATTTCCCCCAACCAGTCCCTTTAAGATTTAAACATGTCAAGCTCTTGCCGGCTGATGGTGGCTCCGAGATTAAAAGGCCTGGGGTTTACCGATCGGCTTAGAATTACCGGCCCCGCCAAAAGAACGAACAAGCCTACATTGAAAGCTTTATTTAATAGAAGCTTGGGGGAAGAATGTTTTTATAGGTTGGGGGCAATGCAAGCCTAACGATTTGATAGTGTCATAAAGCGAAGTAGGCGAGTATCCGAGTTGCTATCATCAAAAGAAAACTCACCTTTCCCTTAATTTAAGACACCCAATGGAATTTAAAGAGAATACAATGTACCGGATTTTTAAGTAAACATAACGAGGGGCTTGACAAAAATAATCGTTTATGTTTTTCTGAAGATGAAAGGAAAAAACGATTTTTTTGGGGGAAAAAGATTGTAAACGGGCCACATTACGGTTATTCTAAAAATATGATCGATAGAAAAAACT
>JAGPNC010000033.1 GCA_018052565.1 Candidatus Shapirobacteria bacterium
CTTGACGCGTCAGGGTTCGGGGTCAGCTTGCCGGTCTATTCCTGATGGCTTTGTAGAATGGAAGGCAGGTAGTTCTTCCCAAACTTCGTATGCCTATTCTCTTTTTCCTCCCTCTTGGTGGCAGATTAGAGATATTATTGCCATTGTCGGCGAAACCTCCAAAAAAATAAGCTCTTCGGAAGGCCATGTTTTGGCCGAAAGTAGTCCTTTTTATAAAGCCAGGATCTTGGGGATGAAGAAGAAAATTGAAAACCTGAAAAAAGCTCTTAAGAGGAAAAACTTTAAAGAGTTTGGAGAAATCCTTGAAGAAGAGGCAATTAACATGCATGCGGTGATGATGACCTCAAGGCCGCCTTTATTTTATTGGTTGCCAAAAACAATGGCAATTATTTTGGCCGTTTGGGACTGGCGCGAGGAAGGCTTGCCTGTTTATTTTACGATTGATGCCGGTCCAAATGTTCACCTTGTTTGTCAAAAAAGGGACGAAAAGAAGGTAGAGGCAAAATTAAGAAAAATTAAGGGGGTTAAAAAAATTATTTTAAATAAGCCAAACCGAGGCGCTTATTTAATTAAAGCCCATCTTTTTTAGGAGAAGAATTGTCTTGGGGAGAAAAACGAGTTATAATAAATGTCACCTGAAAGTGCAAAATGAAAAAAAATTAAACCAGTGGATTGGGGAAGTAGAAACAAGATGGGGAAAAGCGCCAGAGTTTAACCTTCCTCAAGAAAAACTTAAACACTTGGCCATTATCTGCGACGGTAACCGCCGCGCCGCCCAAAGCCGTCAACTTGATCCTTATTTCGGCCACCGGGTAGGTATCGAAGTAATTCGGGGAGTAGCACGAGCCTGTCAAAAATGGGGACTAAAAACAATTACCTTTTGGGTTTGGTCAACCGAGAATTGGGAACGGGAGAAAGAACAGGTTAAGTATATTATGAATTTGGCGGCGCGTTTTTTAGTCGATTCGGATCTTAGGCGGGAAATAATTGAAAATAAGGTGAAATTTACCCAAATTGGCCGCCGTGATCGCCTGCCGCCAAAAGTAAAAGAGGCCTTAATAAGTTTGGAAAAAGAAACAGAAAATTTTACTGATTATCAGCTTAATTTGGCGATGGATTATGGAGGGCTGGATGAGGTGGCGCGGGCAATTTTTAAAATTGGGAAAAAACTAAATAAAGATAAGCCGCTTTTGGGAAAAATTTTTAAAAATCCCCAACTTATTTTTGGCTATCTTGATACCGCCGGCCAGGCCCTGCCCGATTTGGTGATAAGAACGGGCGTTAAAGCCGGGGAGCTACCCCATACGAGTGGCTTTTTGCCTTTGCAGACCGCTTACTCTTGCTGGTCTTTCTCGCCGGTCTATTTTCCCGATCTTTCTCCCGAAGTTTTATTAACCGAAATTAAGAAATTTTTAAACTACCAACGGCGCTTGGGAAAATAAAGAGTTAAATTAAGTAATAACAAGTATCAGCGTAGACAAGATAGGGACCTTCCTCTTTTTTATTATTTCTATTTTTCACATATTCTTGCGCTATTTGGCGGTCTTTTTGGCTACTACCGATAAAATAGACAATATCAGGGAGAGATGTGTTTTCAGCAACGATTCCTTCAGCTGTCTCTATCATTTTTTTTAGTGAATTATTTCCGGGAAAGATCCCTTTTCGGGGGAGAAGTATAATCTTGCCCTTTGCTTCTAATGGCGCTAGGCGGGGAAGCCAGCGAGGAGAGTTTTTGTCAAAAAAGGGAAAATAGGCAATGGGGGGCTTTCTTTTTAGGTATTTTTTTAAAAGAGGGGGTAGCTTTTGGGCGATTTCTTCTTCCGGCGTCTGGAAGCGGCTTGACCATAGCGCCAACCACCCGGATGCCCTAATGATATTTCTTATGACGCGAAGATTTTCTTTCGGAATTTTATATGGAGGAGAGAAAAACGGAGGAGCCAAGACGCCATCGACGTCGCAGATTGTCCCTATCCTGACATGCTCTAATCCTTTCTTTATTAATAGTTCCCGTTCTTCCGGGGAGAGATGATCTTCTTTTGGTTCTGGCGCTTTTCCTTTATTCTGCGGCAAACATATCCCTAGGAGAGTTTGATCAATGATGGGGTCAAGATTAGGAAGATGACCTCGATGGCTCAAAATAATTACTCGCGCGCCTAGCGCTTCCATGATTTCTTTATTTTTTATGGCTTGGCGTTCTCCGGGGACGATGCCCTCAACTATCATTTTATATTCTGCTTTCTAAGAAGAAATGACTTTTGGAGTATGAATTAGTAAAAATTATCGGTTCTCTCAAGGTAAGGATAGTAGGGTTAAGGGTTATGGCTATAATTGATTACTCCTCTGACCATTAAGGCCTTGTTTGGAAATTCATTAAAATGTAAAGCGACGTCTTCTTGACCGGCCATTACGATTTTTAATAATCACAACTCCCCTTACTGTTCCATTTTCATTTACGATATCTTCTATGGCGCTTACATATTCTCCCTTTTTCATTTTAATTCCGAAACGCTTCTCCAGCGCCTCCGCCGTTAAAGCCACTCTTTCCGCTGTTCCTTTACTCTTATCTGTTTTGTACAAAAACCCTGGTTCTTCTATTCTTACCAGCGATTGAGCTAAATACTCTGCCACATTTGTCGGCACTTTCTTTACCCGCCTTTGGACTAAAAACTCCATTTGGGGGCTTTTAAAAACGGCAAACAAATCATGCTTCCCCACTTTGATTGTGTCTTGGTATAGCTTGAACAATTCAAAATCATTAATTTGCGCAAAATTGCCCTTTTGCCTTACTGTCCAGCCATCCTTGTCGGGTTTGTCTCTTACCTCGACTTTGGCAGGAGGATTTTTCCCTTGCTCTTTTGTTTCCGCCCTTACGACCCATGCTCCGTCTTTATCAAGAGAGCGGCGCACTTGGAAACCATCACCGGTTGTCGTTCTGCAGGTGGCCACATATCTTCCTCTTGAATAAATTACAAGGAGATTATCCCATTGATCCCATGTGCCCTCGTCCGTCGGCTTTCTGTGGCCTCGTAAAAGAACAAGAAAGGGGTTGCCCTCAAGAACCTTGAGAGTGCCCCCGTCTTCTTCTGGCAAATCATTTCTTTCCAAGAGCGACGCGTAATTTCGGGGTATTCCGCCCCCGCCCCCCCTGGTAAAGGTGGTAACTCTCTGCCATCCCTCCACTCCCTCACATCCTATTGAAGATGCACCACTTTCGTCTGGCGTTGGTATTGGTTTTCTTATAAATCTTATAAGTTTTTCTATATTACTCATTCTATTTATTTAATTAAATTTAAATTCAAAAATCAAAAGAAGATCTTGACTTGGCTTACATTATAGCATAATAAAATTATAAGTCAATCCCTATGTATAAGTAAAGTACTTATTGTGCGGCGCCCAAGACATACCTGCCTCGCCGCCTGCCTCGCCGGCAGGCAGGCCATACACTTTCTAAGACTTGATTACGACTTTTTTGTTAAGAAGGTGTTAGAATTGGCAGGCATTAATTTGGCCAGTTTTGACAAGGAGGTAAAAGAGTATGAATCTTGGAGTAATGATTAACCACAAGAGTTTAGGGAGAGTTAACCCTGAAGCAGCCGGATTATAGCGGTCTTGGAGTATTTAGATACAAACAAAGGTGATATTGCTGATGTTGCCAGGACTTTGGTCTTAACCAATGAGTGGTTTATGGCATCATTAGGAAAGAGAGAGAGGGAAACCTTAAGGAAAGGCCAGGGATTCCCAAACGCCAACCAAACAAGACTCCTGTCAAGGCTAAAGAAAAGACGATCAAGGCCAAGAACAAAACCCCTTTAGGGCCAGAAAGGTTATCAGGGTATCTTTTAAAGTATGAGAAGATCTTGTCCCCCGGGGACTATCCGTCATCTCCTAAGAAGGAACAGG
>JAGPNC010000017.1:0-2804 GCA_018052565.1 Candidatus Shapirobacteria bacterium
TAACTTTTAATTTCTAACGGCTTGTGGGCAGTAAAATATATTTATTCTATTCGGGTTATCTTTCTCGGCTTAGCGGCAAAAGTGTTTGACCACCTACCATAGCATTAACAATACCTTTTTTCAATCCTCAAAGCTTCATCCTTAGAAGAGTATCAATTTAAGAAGAAGTTCAAAATTTCCCCGCGTTTCCCCTTAGGCCAACGATAGATGGTGATTCTTGGCTCTGCCCTTTTGACAATGTGAGCTTTGGCGTCTGCCGTTGTAATAACTTCCGGGCAGGAGTAATTTTTTTTCCGCCTTATCAACTCCCTTCCCAAATGGTATTGCGATAGACTTCATAAGATTTTCTATCTCTCTCCGTTTTAGACAATCCTCCTCTGTTTGCCCCAGAAACCATCTCCTCCCAACCCCGAGCGCCAACGCGGCGTTTTTATGTTGGGTTCTCTTGCACGTGTTTCTTGCTTGCTTTTACCATAAAAAGGAGTGTATTATGTATACAAAAAGAACGCAACAAATAGGCATTTATAAGTTATAATTATTATGGCTTGAGGACCTATGATTTCTAATAACTTCTTTGATAAAAAATAAAAAAAATAAAAATAAAAGATCTAAGCGTTTTTTTAACTAAGAAATGATGAATAAGAAAAGGATATTCGGGCCCCTTGCAGTAATTAGTTGCCTCTTGTTATCTATCCCCCTTCTCGTTAAACAAGTGGATAAAACTCAACATTTAAGAGGAAAGGCAGCCCAAGACGCTTGTCTTATAGAAGGGCAAGCAGGCTGTACGTCTAGAGCTTGCTGTCAAGAATTAACCTGCAATCAAGACAGATGTATAAAAATTCCCGCAACGCGTCTTGATTATAATTTTAATTATTTGTTGGGGAAACAGGTCGATTTTTCCTTTCCTTCAAGTCCAAATTATCATTTTGATCCAACTAAAAAAGAGCTAAATTTTAATTCGCCCGGAGAAGCCTATTTAGATAAAAAAATAGATAATTCTTATATTAGTTTAGAGTTTTATGATGATTTGAAAAAAGAGACAGGATTCTTTATTGCCGTAAAAACAGATAGCGATGAATATAGGTTAGGTTTTGATGGTCAAGGCTCTGATTACGTCTTTTTATCAAGATACAATAATAAAGATGGACAGAGCTCCTCAAGACAATCATCGCTTATCGAGCGAGCTCCCGGTTGGCATAAGGTTGAAATCTTATCGTCTCAAGAAGGAGTGGTAGCCATTTTAGACGGGATTAACTTTAAATTTTTGCCTGTTAATTATAAGAAATTTGGAGATAAATTTTCAGGAATAAGAAAAAATTTCAGCTTAAACAGAAAATTAGTAATTTCCAATCATTGGAACGATCTTTCGCAAGCAGCATTTCGAGTAAAAGGCATCAGTGTTTTTGAGATTGTCAAGCCGCCCGAAGATTTATCTTTAAGATCAAAAATCTTGATAAAAAATTACTATCTTAATTTGAAGACAGCTTTTGGCTCAATCACTAAAACGGAGACCATCAACGCCACTTCTCTGGACCAACTATATAATTTAGGAATAAGGGACGGAATTATTAAGTGGAATGCTAGTAGATTTGTTAGTGAGATGATCGTTGTTTCTGCATACTTGGCTAATATTTCTAGCCCCAACGAACAAAAAGTTTTTATTGATGATGCCAAGGAATTAATTAATTGGTTTATTAACCCAGTAAATGAAAATAAAACTACTTTTATTGGCGATAACAAAGATTATAGCCGGCTGAACTTAGCTTTGGGCAGTTGGCTAATTTGGGAAAAAATTGATCCAACGGCGCAAAAAATAATTAAAGAGACGTTAACACAAAGAGCCGATACGATTATGAAAATTCCCCCTGAAAATAGATATATTGGTCAAAGCGGGGCCGATTTCAATTCTATTTATGGGGCTTATTTAGGAATGATTTCCGCAATGTTCAAAAACGATTCTCGCAGTATTGGTTGGAAAAACAAGGCGAGATGCTTTGCTTACCATACTTATTCGACGGGAGACAGTCCCGCTGATACTTTTAGCAACAGCTTTTTTGGCCAAGATCCCCGAGAACAGGTGCCTGGCTGCAGTCTTAAAACTAAAAATTTATTTGACGGCGACAAGAGGGACGCAATTGATATTAAGTTGCCGGGATCTTATCCCGATAATTTTGCCAAAGAAATTATTCCGCCTATTATTCCCCAAAAATTTTGGTTGACTAATCACAATTTAATTCCAGCTGTCCATTATATGTTAGGAGGAACAATGGGAAATTTGGCGGAGGGGATGATTGGTTTTATCCGCAACGGCGAATCGATCCCTGAAGAATTTAAAAAAAACGTCTTAGAAGTCTTTAGGGTTACTCAACCATTTTTAAATTTGGGAATAGATACGTACAATGGAAATTTAGTCGGTCTAATCAAGAATAACTCTCAAATAGCAGATAAGAGGCTGGTGAGCTCATCGAATAGGAATTATATCCAAGAAAGCGGTCACGACGATTATGGACTTGGCCCATATGCCCATAGTTCAGCGCTTGCCTATGCAAATTATCTTAAGGGAGCATTTGATGATTATGAAAAACTGACAAAATATTTATGGTTTTTCGCTCCAGAAACCTTGGTTGCTCCTAATAACCCCGGAATAAAAGTTTTCGCCGAACAAGCGTACATGAAAAACGAAGTGTCAAGATTAATGCAAAACAGTGTCGCCTTGCAAAGATTAACAACAAGTGCTCTTATTATTGATAATAATATTTTCCTAACGCCAATAAACCCGGAATATTTATCAAGAAGTAATAATG
>JAGPNC010000017.1:2904-17022 GCA_018052565.1 Candidatus Shapirobacteria bacterium
GCATAAAAGTTTTGCAACAATCGGCGGTGCTTGATGATGGTTCGATGTGGAATCGCAGAAGACAAGTTAACAACGACGAAACTAATTATTCTTCTGGCAGCGCTTGGTCAAGTTGGGAAAATTCCGGATTAAAACTAAACTAACCTCGCATTTTTTTCTCTCCCATATTTTTTAAATTTTTCTTTTTAAGTCACAAATAGAAAAATATCTTTAAAACGAGAAAAAAGATTTTTTTAAATGGGGACAAATAACCAACTAAATTTCCAAAGGCTGCGCACGCGGAAGCCTCTTTTGCTATTAAGAGATATATTGCGCGCGCGAGTGGCTAGGAATTTAATAAATAAGCATTAAGTATTGTGTATGAAAACCCAGAACTTAAATCGTATCCTCTGGTCAATGAATTGAGTTTTACGCTGTCGTTTTTAACATTTGATAGTTGAGTTTTGAGATTTCATTTCGTTAGTATCTCATACCCGTTGGCGGTGATTAAAACTGTGTGCTCCCATTGGGCGGAAAGAGCGCCGTCAACAGTGCGCACTGTCCAGCCGTCATTGGGGTCAGTTTCAACTTTCCAGGAAGTTGAGGCGTTCACCATCGGCTCAACAGTAAAAATCATTCCCTGTTTCAAAAGAGGCCCCTTTTGGCCAGTATTGTAGAAAAAAACCGAAGGCGGTTCGTGGAATTCTATTCCCACCCCGTGACCGCAAAGTTCACGTACTGAGGCATAACCAAAGGGGCGCACATATTCTTCAATTGGTCGGCCCACGCAATCATTAAGATACCTGCCGGCACCTAGGTTTTTAATGGCTAGCATCATCGCCTTATAGGTTCGCCTTATCAAAAGCTTAGCTTCTTTTTTCACCTCTCCAACCAAAAACATCCGGGAAGTATCGCCGTAATAGCCATTCAGGATAGTGGTAATATCAATATTTAAAATATCGCCACTTTTCAAAATTTCTTTTTCGGAAGGAATGCCATGGCAGACAACATCGTTTAAAGAAGTACAAATGCTTTTGGGAAAGCCCTGATAGCCCAATGGGGCCGGTTGGGCGTGGTGGCTGGTAATAAATCGGTGTGCTAGTTGGTTAATTCTTTCGGTGCTTACCCCCTCTTCAATAAAAGGAGTGAGATAGTCTAAGGTTTTTGCCGCCAATTGGCAAGAACGGCGAATGCCTTTGATTTGTTTTTCATTTTTAATAATCATGGTTTCTCTATTTTATCATTGTTACATAGGCAGGAAAGATTATCTTTCTTTGTTCTTGACTTTTTGGGTTTTCTTTGGTAGCATGATTTTGATGCCGGTAACCTTATATAAGCGCCAACGTCAGATTTTGGATTTTATCAATCAGTATATCCAAAAGTTTGGCAATTCCCCTACTCTGCAACAAATTGCCGAGGCGATTGGCGTTTCCTCTTTGGCCACTGTTCATGAGCATTTAATCAGACTGGAAGAGAAAGGGGTTTTGCGCCGTTATCATGGCAGAGTGCGTGGGATTGAGATTTTGGATAAAAGCCTAACGAGCATTCCTTTTGATAACCAGGTCGAAGTACCGATTTTGGGTTTTGTCGCCGCAGGAGCACCTATTGAGGCCTATCCCGATCCTAATGCGACGACGACCATTCCGACTTCTTTTGCTTCAGGGCGCAAGCGGACTTTTGTGCTTCAGGTAAAAGGCAGTTCTATGATTGACGAGGGGATTCTGGACGGCGATTTTGTGGTGGTAGAAGAGCAAAGTGAAGCTCGCGATGGCGACATCGTCGTTGCTGTTTTGGATGACGGCATGGCCACTATTAAACGATTTTTCAAGCAGAAAACCCGCGTGAAGCTTGAGCCGGCTAATTGCGCTTATAAGCCTATTTTTGTCCGTAATGTTCAAATTAAGGGAAAGGTAACCGGAGTTATCCGCCGGTTTAACGAGGGCTAGAGGCGATCTTATGGATTCTTAGAATATAGATTAACTGTTTTTATTCGCTTTTTAAAAGAGGGCCAAATTAAAAATTCAAAATTTAAAATTAAAAAGTCCAATTCAAAAGTTAAAAGTTCTTTTCTAGTTTTGAATTTTAACTTGTAATTTTGACTTTTGAATTTTGACTTTTGAATTCGTGAAGGGAATTTTGGCCATAAGCGTCGTTCAAAGGGGGCGAATTAAAGCCTGCCACTTTCCTATTTCTCCCTTAAAAATTTTTCTCTTTTCTTGTAGCCCCAGAAAAGAAGGGCAACGATGGCAGCTAAGATAGCCACAGTAACCACGCTTTCTGCTTTGTCAAGCCCGGAGGCGATCGCCTGATAAGCCTCACCTGTTTGCCAGCCAATCAAGCCGAGGATGAAACTGCGGATTAAAATTCCCACAAACGAGGCAAGGTAAAATTGAGGAATAGAAAAACGAATGACGCCGCAAACGCCAGAGATGACAGAAATGGGGATAACGGGAATGGCGCGTAAAAGAACAATGAGAAATTCATCCTTGCGGCTGCCGGAAAACTTTTTTTGCAAGTTCTCAATTTGCTTCCACGAGAATCCTAGCCAGCGGCTAAATTTGTCGATTAAGGGTTTTCCGCCAAAGTAGGCGATAAAATAAACGATCCCCAAACCCAAAATGGCGGCTAAAGTGTAAGGCAGGGTAATTTTTAGAAAAACTTCTTGGCAAACTTGGAGAAAGGCAAGTTCTTTGGGAATAAGCAGGAAACCGCCGGCCATGGCGATTAAAGGCGACGGTAGGGGAATAATAACCTGTTCAATAAGGCCACCCAAGAAAATAGCCAACGGCCCCTGGTCACCGATAGCGCTAATCAGCCAGTTGAGAATTTGGTCGATAAAGGAAAACACGGTATAATAAAAAAGTCAAAAGTCAAAAGTTAAAATGTAAAATTTCAAGTCAAAAGTTAAAAGTTTCTGCTTTAATTTTGAATTTTTACTTGTAATTTTGACTTTTAACTTTTGAATTTTGAATTATTTAAGGGATTATTGTTCGTTATCAATTAGCGATTTATTTCTATTGTGCCATTATATCTTGTTTCTACCCCCATCGGCAATAGGCAAGATTTTACCGCGCGAGCCCAAAAAGCGCTTTTAAAAGCAGATTTAATTCTTTGCGAAGATACGCGGCGTACCGGTTATTTTGTCCGATCTCTTTTTGAAAAAGATCAACATTTGCCACCTCTGCTCGCTTTTTATGAAGGAAACGAGATGAGAAAAACGCCGGAGATAATCAGGCGCCTCAAAGAAGGCCAAAAAATTGCTTTAGTTTCCAGCGCCGGCACGCCCCTCATTTCTGACCCGGGATTTTTTTTGGTGCGAGAGGCATTACGGGAAGGAATTGAAATAACGGCTATCCCCGGCCCCTGCGCGGCAATAACAGCCCTGACCCTTTCCGGTCTGCCACCCGACAAATTTTTCTTTTTAGGATTTTTGCCTAAAAAAGAAGGTAAAAAACGGAAGATTTTTGAAGAAAGCGCTAAGATTGCCTCCTCTGCTCTCTCACCAACTTTTATTTTCTACGAGTCACCTTATCGGCTAGAAAAAACGCTTGTTTTAATGAAAGAAATTTTTAATAATCCCCGGGTAGCCATTGCCCGGGAGTTAACCAAAGTTCATGAAGAAATAATTCGCGGTAGTTTAGAAGAAGCGCTTACCAAAATTCATGGTCGGAAAATTAAAGGAGAAATAATTGTCTGCTTCCGTCTAAATTAAGCGGGAGACTAGCAACTTTGGGAGCGAGGTAGCTATTAGCCATTAGTTATTTGCTATTAGCTCGTGGCGAGGCGATTATATTAAACTGCGGCCGGTCATCGCGCCCGGGGGGGTAATTTCCATTAATTTTAAGACGGTGGGGGCTACGTCGGCTAAAATTCCCTGAGATAGGGTATGTGGTTGACCCAAAAATTTTCGGCCTGCGACAATAAATGGGACAGGGTTAGTAGAATGCTGGGTATCAATTTCACCTGTGTTAAGGTTAATCATTTCTTCCACGTTGCCATGATCGGCGGTGATAACGGTGGTGCCGCCGTTAACAAAAATGCGATTGACTATTTTTCCGACACATTCATCAACCACCTCGCAGGCGCGAATGCCTGCTTCCAAAACGCCGGTGTGTCCCACCATGTCAGGATTGGCAAAATTAATCAAGATAAAATCAAGGTGATTTTGGTTGATTTGCTTTAGCGCTTCGGTGGTAATTTCCCGCGCTGACATCTCCGGCTTTTGATCATAAGTGTTAACCGGCGGAGAAGCAATTTCATACCATCTTTCTAAATTAAAAGGGTTTTCCCGAAAGCCATTAAAATAATAAGTAACAAAACGTTCTTTTTCTGTTTCAGAGAGGTGAAATTGGCGCTTTTCTTTCTGTGCCAAAACTTGGGCTAAAGGAAAAACAATGAAGCGGGGGGGGAAGGCCACTTTGGTGGGCAAGCCTTTTTCGTACTCCGTCATGGTGGCAAAATAAAGATTTTTTAAGACTTTTTCTCTTTTGAAAGTTTTTTCCCGTTCAACTGGGGCGTAAAGTTTTTGGCCATAACGTTCCGCATAGGGATCAAATGATGCTCTTTGGGGTTGGTATTCTTCAAAATTAGGAAGAACGAAGGCTTTGGTTAATTGTCGTGGCCGGTCAATGCGAAAATTAAAGAAAATAACCGCGTCGCTTTCGTTAATTGTTGCGACCGGCTTTTTATTTTTTAAAATTATCGTTGGCTCGATAAATTCGTCAGTTTTACTCTCCAGATATGATTGCTCAATCGCTTTTTCGGCGCTTGGGGCGGTTTTCCCCTTTCCCGAAACTAGCGCCTCGTAGGCTTTTTGGGTACGATCCCAACGATTATCGCGATCCATGGCCCAAAAGCGACCCATTATGGTAGCAATTTCGCCTACTCCTGCTTCTGCCATTTTTTCCCTGATTTTGGGGAGAAGATTTAAGGCGGCAGTAGGGGGAGAATCGCGGCCGTCAGTAAAAAGATGAAGGTAGACGGGGTTAATTTTTTCTGTTTTGGCAAAATTAAGGAGGGCAAAGAGATGATTAATGCTGGAATGGGTGCCGCCAGTGCCAATCATGCCCAAGATATGGAGGGCGCTCTTATTTTGGCGGACAAATTCAGCCGCCTCTTTAAAGACGGGATTTCTGAAAAATGAGCCGTCGGCAATGCTGGTGTTGATGCGGACTAAATCTTGGAAAACAATCCGGCCGGCACCTAAGTTAAGATGGCCTGTTTCTGAATTGCCTGGTTCGCCTTGGGGCAAGCCGACCGGTTCACCGGAGGCAACTAATTGGGTGTGGGGGAAAGAGGCCCAAAGTTTATTGACGTTGGGGGTTTTGGCCTGCAAAACAGCATTGCCTTCCTCATGACGGGAAAGTCCCCAGCCATCCATAACGATAAGAACAACGGGAGAAGACACGAAAAAAAGTTAAAATTCAAAATTCAAAATTCAAAAGTTCAATTAAAAAGTTAAAAGTTTTTTTGTTTTACTTTTAAATTTTAACTTGTAATTTTGACTTTTGACTTTTAACTTTTGAATTAGTGAGCTATTATTTCTTCAATCTCCAGCAGTCGGTTGTATTTAGCCACCCGCTCTCCCCGCGCCGGCGCGCCTAGCTTGGCAAAATCAGCTCCCACGCCGACGGCAAAATCAGCAATAAAAGTGTCGTTAGTTTCCCCGGAGCGGTGAGAAACAATAATTTGCCAATCCGCCTCTCGGGCGCGCTTGATGACCGCGAGTGTCTCTGTGATTGTCCCCACTTGGTTGGGCTTGACTAGAAGGGCGTTGCAACTTTTTTCCTTAATGGCTTTTTCTACCCGTTCAATATTAGTGCAAAGAAGATCATCGCCGACTAAAATAGTCTGGTCGTTGGCAAAGCTGGCAGCCAGTTGCGCCCACGACTTAAAATCTTCCTCATATAGAGGATCTTCCAAAAGAAGCAGTGGGTATTGATTTCTTAAATCGCGGTAATAATCAATAAGGGCACCAGTTTCCATCGGGGCAGTACGGTCGCGAATTTTATAGCGATTATCTTTATAAAAAAAATCGGCGGCCACATCGAGGCCTAAATAAATATCTTTATGGAGAATGTATTTTGCCTTATTAATAGCTCGAACTACCACTTCAATAGCATCTAAATTGGTAAATAAATTAGGGGCAAAACCACCTTCATCTCCCACCGAATGAATTGCCCCGTTTTCTTTAAGAACCGCCTCGACTTGGTGATAAACCTCTGCGGCCGCTCGTAATTGTTCCCGATATTCTTTCATTCCCCAAGGGATAATGTGGAATTCTTGAAATTCCAAGTTGCCGGCGCCGTGTTTGCCCCCATTAATTAGATTTAAAACCGGGAGGGGAATTTTTTCCTCTTCCGGTAATTTTAAACCAACTTCTTGGGCTTTTTGGCGGCAATATTCAAAAAGATTCTGGTTTTCGTTTTGAGCGGCGGCTTTCAAGACGGCAATAGAGCAGGAAAGAATGCTATTGGCACCTAAATTTTTTTTGTTTTTAGTCCCGTCAGCTTCGATCATGATTTGGTCAATTTTCTCCTGTTCACAAGGATCCAGGCCAATAATTTTGGGAGCAATTTCGTTTTCCACATTATAAACGGCTTTAAGGACGCCTTTGCCTAAGTAGCGCTTAGGATCGTTATCCCGCAACTCTAAAGCTTCGTTTGAGCCGGTAGAAGCGCCGGAAGGAACAGAAGCTTTAGCCCAAATATTATTATCCAAGATAATCGTTGTTTCTAAGGTGGGATTAGCGCGGGAATCAAGAATTTCTCGCGCCTCTACCTTTTTAATCTTAGCCATTTTAAACGCGAAATATACGAAATTAAAAAACACACTAATCAACGCGAAGGGTATGGTTTTTTCTCGTTGCCATAGACAATTCTTTTCATAAATAATTTTGGTGTTGAGAAATTAATTAGATAGCCAAGTTCATATTGGCTATTCCTTAAATAGTAATAAAGCTGTTTTTCGTCAGTCTTAGTGGCAAATTTGCCTGATTTAATTTCTAGTAAGATTTTTCCCTCAACTAACAAATCTGGCTAATAAATGCCAATCACTTTTTCAGAATCGTGGGAATAAATATTAATTCTTTTTTCTTTTTCAACCTTTAAACTTTTATTGGTTAATTTTTCTTCTAGCAATCTTTGATAAATAACTTCTTTTTGCCCCGGCCCATACTGTTTGTGAATTTCAAATACGCAACCTTAGATAATATATAACTAAGTTTTGGATAAAGTAAAGCGTTTTCGTGTGTTTTCGCGTTTATATTAGCGCTAATTCGCGTCTTATTCATTTTTTTACGGCTTCTTTCTCTGCTTCAATAATCGCCTGGCGAACTTTACCAATGGCGTCAGGGTTGGCAGAGATGCTGGTAATGCCCCAGCGGACTAATTTTTTAACTAAGGAAAGGCTGTCAGATGGGGCTTGGCCGCAAATGGAAGAAGTGATTTTATTTTTTTGGCAAGTTTTGATAGTTCTTTCTAGGGCCCAAAGAACGGCCGGATCTTCTTCGTTATAAAGATGCGCCACCCGGGGGTTGTCGCGGTCGATGCCCAAAAGAAGCATTGTTAAATCGTTGGTGCCCACAGAAACGCCGTCAATGCCTAATTTAATGAAATCTTCCAGTAAAATAACGTTGCTGGGGATTTCTACCATCAACCAAAGTTTAAAACTGGGGCTACGGATTAGCCCGAAACTGGCTAAGAGTTTTTTGGCCTCACGGAGTTCTTCGGGAGTGCGGACAAAGGGGAGCATCACCCAGAGATTTTTTAAACCCCTTTTATTGCGGACAGTTCTAATTGCTTCCGCTTCAAGTTTGAAAACCGCCTCGTTAACCAGATAACGACTGACGCCGCGGAAGCCCAAAAGCGGATTTTCTTCTTCCTCCTCAAACTTTTCGCCGCCTCTAAGATGGCGATATTCGTTGGTTTTGAAATCGTTGGTACGATAAACAACCGGCCGGGGATAAAAAGCCTGGCAAAATTTTTCCATACCACTGGCTAATTTTTCAACAAGCTCTTTTTCCTTTTTTTGTTTAATTAAAAGTTGCGGATGGATGCCAATTTGGGCAAACATAAATTCGGCGCGTAAAAGTCCTACTCCCTCCACATTTTTGCGGGCGATTTCCTCTGCCAAATCCGGCTCGCCCAAGTTAACATAAAGCTTGGTGGCGGTTTTAATTTTAGGATCATTATCATCTTCAAGTTTTAGCGCTTTAGCGGCTTCTGCTTTAGCAAAAACTTCCACATCACTTTTTTTGGCAGAGAAAATTTTTCCCTCTTTGCCGTCAACTATGATGAGCTGGTTATCTTTCAGCTTCCGGGTGGCATTTCTGGTGCCCACCACGCAAGGAATACCTAATTCTCGGGAAACAATTGCCGCATGAGAAGTGATTCCTCCCTGATCAGTAACAATGGCGACGGCCAGTTTCATTGCCGGGACAAAATCAGGTGATGTCATCGGGGTTACCAAAATATCGCCTTTTCGGACCTTGTTAATTTCCTTAAGAGATTTGACTTTTCTGACGGGGCCGACACCAATGCCGGGGCTGGCGGGAATACCAATAATTAAGGGTTTAGTTGTGATTTTTTGTTCCGTTTCAGCTCCTTTTATTGCTTTTTTCTTGTCTAAAGTGGTGATTGGCCGAGTTTGGACAAGATAGAACTTGCCTTTTTCCCGGGCCCATTCTAAGTCTTGAGGAAAAAAATAATGTTCGTGGACCTTTTTGGCAATTTTGGCTAATTTTTTAATTTCGGCGTTGGTTAACTTCGGCTTTTTGATTTTTCCCTTGGGTACTAGAACTTTTACGGTTTTTTCGCCTTTTTTGATTAGTTGGATTCTCTGGGGGTGGGTTTCTTTTTCTAAAATTTTAAGAGTCTTGAAATCAACTAAATAGAGATCAGGGATAACCTCGCCTTGGACAATAAGTTCCCCTAGGCCCCAAACAGCCTCTAACAAGATAATATTTTTCCGTTGTCCCGTTGGGTCGGCGGTAAAGATTACCCCCGAGGCGTCGGACTGAACCATTTTTTGTACCGGGGCAGCAAGGCCAACCTTAAGGTGGTCGAAGCCGTGCTCTTCGCGATAGAAAATTCCTCGGCCCTCAAAAAGAGAAGCCCAACAACGATGAACACTATTAACCACATTTGCTTCACCCCTGATGTTAAGAAAAGTTCGCTGTTGGCCGGCAAAAGAGGCTTCAGGCAGATCTTCCGCGGTGGCCGAAGAACGAACCGCCACCAGTGGCTCGTTGATCCCTTTGCCTAATTTAAGGTAGGCTTTCATGATTTGGACGGCCAAGTCTTTTGGCATCGGGGAGCTGATGATCAACTTCTGAATTTTTTCCGCCACTTCCTGATAACTTTCTGGTTTTGAGGGGCTGACTTCTCGAAGTAGGGCGCGGATTTTTTCCTCAAGATTATTTTCTTTGAGAAAGTAGAAATAGGCAGCGGCAGTAACAATGAAGCCCGGCGGCACGGGGGCGCCAATTTTCGTTAATTCTCCCAAGTTAGCGCCTTTACCGCCCACAAGTGGAATATCTTCTTTATCAACTTCATCAAACCAAAGGATGTAGGGAGGGTGATTTTCGGCAGGCACGAATAGAACAATTAAAAGTTAAAAGTTAAAATTTAAAAGTCAAAATTACAAGTTAAAAGTTAAAAGTTCCCGCCCAAGGCGGGCACCTTATCCCGTTATTACATTATTACACCTTAGAGGTGAATTCCTATTTACACCTCTGGTATAGAAAGTATTATGTATTAAGTATAAATCAAAAATAAAAAGCAAAAGAATTAAATTGCTCAATTATCGTGGGCCAACTGCTTATTGTCATTCTGGCGGAAGCCGGAACCCGCCTTTTAAATTATTCTAATTAACCTAATTATTCTAAATAAATCCCACACGCCAACCCGGCCAGGGCGGATTATTTTTAGTTAATTAATTTTTTGATTTGGGACTTTGGGTGTTTTTTAGGTCAATTAAAAAAATTAAAGCAATTAGAATAATTTTTAATTTTTTTGATTCTGAATTAAATTCAGGATGACAACGACGAGAATAATTATCTTGATAATCTTTTTTACCCTAACTTTTCCTCCCCTCGCCCGTAATCATCTTCTAAACGAATTGTTTTTCCCCTTTCCGGCGAGGAAATCTCGAAGATAAAGCTATCTTCTAGGGCCTCTATCCGGTGTTTTTGACGCCTCATAATAGTGTAGCCCATCTGCGGCTCCATGTAAAGAGGTTTTATTTTCTGATCTTTATCTTCCTGCCAGATTTTGGCTTTCCCACTGAACAAGCAAAGGGTTTCCTCTTTTAGGGTATGGTATTGAAGGCTTAATCGGCAGCCTTTTTTAATAAACAGAATTTTTCCCACCCGTGATAAATTAGGCGGGGTGAAGACGATTTCGTAACCCCAGGGTTTTTCTTTTTTGTGGGAATAAGGGGGGAAAAGAGACATGATTATAAAAATTAAATTGTATTGCTGTTAGCCAACGGCCTGTTGTCATTCTGACGAAAGTCAGAATCGGTCTTTTAAATTATTTTAATTATTCTAATTAATCTAATTATTCTAAAGAAATCCCAAGTGCCAATCCGCTAGTCCCGCACCGAAATAGTACGGGACCAGCTGGCGGGCAAATCCCAAAAGATGATTTTTTTATTTTCTTTTTTAGGGAGCTTGGAACTTTGGGTGTTCTTTAGGTCAATTAGAATAATTTTTAATTTTTTTGATCCCGATCTTCATTGAGATGACACTTATAGTCAGTCTGCAGCAATTTAGCCATTTAACAATAGAATAGTTATTACATTATCACACCTTAAGGTGATTTACTATTTACACCTCTGGTAATTTGGTTTAGTAGGGGTAATTTGTGAATTGTCTGTTAACAACAATAAGCGGGCGCATCGTGATGGGCCACTACATTTTTCACACCCCCTCCCCTACTCCTGCCTTCGCTAATTCTTCATTAATGATCGCGCGAATTTTTTCTAAATCTTGCGGTGTTTTTCCTTCGGCACGGCCGGAGAGAAGCGGTTCAGTGTTTGAGGCGCGAATCAATCCCCAGCCATTTGGGAAAGAAAAACGGATGCCGTCGATAGTTAAAATTTTGGCCCGGGGATATTTTTTTTCAATTGATTGGCCGATCTCTGCTATCAATTCGTATTTATTTTTTCCTGCAGGAAGCTTAAGGCGGAATTCGGGAATTTGGCAATAATGGGGAAAGCCTTCTCTTAGCTTTTCTAAACTTCTCTTTTCTTCGATTAGCTCCAAGAGCCGTAGGGCGGCGTAAACAGCGTCGTCAAAGCCAAAATAACGATCGGCAAAGAAAAAATGACCGCTTATCTCGCCGCCAAAAAGAGCCCCCACTTCTTTCATTTTTTGGGAAATATTGGGATAGCCGGTTTTCCAAAGCAAGGGCTGGCCACCGGCTTCTTCGACGGTTTCCAAAACTTCCATGGTAGTCGAGACATTAAGAACAATTTTTGCTCCGGGATTTTTTTCGCAAATGTCACAGGAAAAGATGCCGGCTAAAAGGTCGTTTTCAATAAATTGGCCGCGGGAATCATAGATGCCCAACCGATCGCCGTCGCCGTCAAAGGCCAAGCCGAGATCGTAATGACCCTTTTTTAGTTTTTTAACCAGCTCGGCATAGAGTTCGGTTTTTTGAGGGTAAGGATGATGGTGGGGAAAAGAACCGTCAGATTCGGCAAAAAGAGAAGTTACCCGGCAACCTTCGTTCTTGAAAATTTTTTCGGCAAAAAGCCCGACCGTACCGTTACCGGTGTCGATCGCCACCTTAAAATCCTTCCTAATTTTAATGTTTTCCTGAAGAAAGTTAATATAGGCAAAGGCGATTTCTTTTTTTTCTTCGCTCCCCGAACCGGTGGAAAATGTTTTTTTAAAAAAAATTTGCTTTATTTCTTCTAAATCTTTTTCAAAAATTGGCCTGCCGTTGAGACTTGATTTTAAGCCATTATATTCTGGTGGGTTGTGGCTGGCGGTAACCATAACGGTGGCGCAAGCTTTAAAATAATGCCAAGAGAAATAAATCATCGGGGTGATAACTATCCCTAAGTTAACGACATCAATGCCGCTTTCTCTTAACCCTCGGCTGATTTTTTTGGCGATTAGCGGGGAAGTTAAGCGGTTATCGCGACCCAAATAACAGGTGTTAGCGCCTCTTTTTTTAAAAAAAGTGCCGAAAGCGCGGCCTAAATTATAAGCATCGTCTTCGTCCCACTGCTGGGGAACCACTCCCCGCAGGTCATAAGCGGAGAAGATGTTAGGATCGGCCATAAAATGAGGAAAGTATTAAGTATTAGGTATGATTAAAAACTTAAATCTCAAATGCCAAAACTTAAAACTAAAAAAACTATTTTAAATTTTAAAAAGTTTTAACATTTGCCCTTTGCGTTTTGACATTTATTATTACACCTTGGGGGTGGGTTGGTATTTACACCTCTGGTATCGTATTACGTGGGGGATATATTCGTTATTCTGACCCCGTACCGTTCTGGTGCGGGGCTGATGGAAAAAATAAATTAAAAAATTGTTTTAATCGCTCTAATTATTCTAATTGACCTAAAAAACACCCAAAACATAAATTCCCCAAAAATAAATTTAAAGATCATTTGGTTCGCCAGCCCCGCACCATTTTGGTATGGGACCAGCCGGCGGATTGGGATTTTAATCTTGGTATTTCTTTAGAATAATTAGGCTAATTAGAATAATTTATCTCCTTGTAAATGTTATTTCTTACAAGACTAGGATGATGATTTTATTTATTAGAGTATAGCAACTGGTATTTTGCCACATTTTTTTTAGTTTACAGTTTCGCCAGTAAAAGTTCAAGGCCAAATTCGAAAGGATACGGGAGCTGACCGCTTTTTTGCTGATAATCGAGCCAAACAAGCTGGCACAAAAAACTAACCAGCTGTTTTTGGGAAAAATTCTCTGCTTGTTTTTTTAATTTTTCTTTTTGCCAGTTTTTTCGAGCAGAAACTTTCTCCTCCCTTTTTTCTTTGATAAAAATCAGGTCATTTACTCTTTTGGAAAGATAATATAAAATTAAACCCGTCTCTTCTTTTTTGAAAACTTGGTTTAAAAGAAAAATTGCTCTTTGATTACTCCCCACAGAAATACTGTCTAAAAATTGAAAAATAATGGCGCTGGGTTTGAAAAGGCGCACTTGGGCCGTGGGAAAGGCTTTAAGAAAAGAAGCCGGTAGGGCTTTTCCCTCCCAAAGGAAAAGGGGGGCCTCCGGATGATTTTTAATAATTTTTATTCCTTCTTTTTTTTGGCTTGGGTTAAGGCGAGAGAAAGACTCAAAAACAACCAATTTTTGCTGGCCGAAGAGGTCTTTTTCCAAAGCGGCCACTAATTTTTCGGGAGTAAAGCTTCTTTCGTCTAAGAAAAGCGCTTCTTGCCCCCCTTTTTTCCCTTGGTCAATTTGGCCCAAAAGGTAGTTACGACTGGCAACCACGTTTTCGCCGTGAATGATAGTAAGCATAGTATTATGTATCAAGTATTACGTATTATGTATTTGTTGAATATAGTTCGTCATCATGAGCACGTGGCAAATAATATTTGCGACAGGGTAATTAGAGTAATTAGAATAATTTTTACTTTTTGCTTTTCTCTTTTTTGCGATATTCCTGATATAGTTTATTGACGGTTCTTCGGTCAAGTTTAAAAGTGCCGGTGCGGTGAGGCAGAAGGGCGCCGGAAAAAGTTTTAGGAATATGAAGCAGTTCGTGAATCAAGACCTTAGTTTTTTCTTCGGCGCTTAGTTTATCAAATCTTTCCGAGATGATTTCGATAATATAATACGAGGGAAGATTAAGGGCTTTTTGCCAAAGGGAGGGGAAGGACCAAATACGCGCCACCGCTCGCGTTTTTGCAGAAAAACTGCGGTAGAAAAAAAGCCGCTCTTTTTTAATATAGGACAAATTAAGAGAATCGATAATTTTTTCCGCCAAAAGCCGCGCCTCTCCTGCTTTTTCCACTTTCATTTTCAAAAAAGAGAAAATTAAGCCGTTACTTTATAGACGAAATCGCCTTCTTTAACTTCTTGCTCTACTTTAAGCCCTACCTCTTCGCCTACTTTTGCCTCCGGAATGCTTTTGTGCTCAATTTGCATCGAG
>JAGPNC010000018.1 GCA_018052565.1 Candidatus Shapirobacteria bacterium
AACCTGATCAGTAGATTCTTACCATTGCGCCAACTTAATTAAATGCCTAATGGCAGGCAGGCTTGACGAAATCTATGCTGCTGATTTAACCTACCTGAAGTTTCAAGACGCAAAATTAGCGTCCCAAAAATCGGATACTTAACACGGACCAAAAAGAATTTCTGGTAGAGCTACCAAGAAGGACCGAGGGACTTATGAATAGCCTGTTTTTGGCATTTTTGAGAGAAATGGCCGAGTTTAACCGAAATTATTACTGACTGTTGTTTAAGAACCTTGAGAAAGATTATTACCGGAAAGATTGATCCTAAGAGCACCATTTACCCTGATTTTCGGAAAGGCGCTAATGGTTTAGCGGATGTTGGCTTTGATAAACACTATCGCATTAACCAATGCAAAGATGAGTTTCGTGGAAACGGTGTTCATGTGAATGGCGACGGAGAAAGACTCCCCAAAAACTTGAAAAAAATCTCGAAAATTTGTTAAAGTGCTAGGAGTTATGGATAAACATTAAGTTTAGGATATTTCCTCCTCATTTCTTCTATTTCTTCTCAAAGCAACTTGAATAATAAAGACCGCCGCCAACGTGAAGGATTTCTACACCAGATTTAAGAAGGTTTATCCTACCACCATCAGGGTTTGGCAGTCAGATAATGTTTCAGAGAATTTAGGGGTATTTGACCAAGAGCTTAAGAAGGAGGGCATTCCCCACCTTTTCATCTATCCCCACTACCTCAAGATCGATACCTCTCTCGAGAGATACAAACGGACTTTGGAGGAAGAATGTCTTAATTACCACCCTGATGAGCTTATGGACATCAGACAAGGTAACCAGGTTTTGGCTGACTGGAATGTCTATTACAATACCAGAAGGAGGCACCATTCCCTGGGACTTTTAAGCCCCATGCAGTACTTTATCGAAAAAGCCCGCCTGCTGGTGAGGCAGGCCTGCCCGCCGATGAGGCAGGTATGTCTTGGGCGCCGCACAAAAAAACCTCTTGACAAGAAAAATAATTTGGCTATAATTAAAAACTAGTGTAAATAAAAAAGTTTTTAAAATTTAGCAAAAAATGACCGTTGCTTTGAAAATTACTCCCGCCTCCGGTTATATTTTAGTTGAGCCAACCAAAAACGAAAGAAAAACCGCGTCGGGGATTGTTTTGCCTGATTCTCATGAAGAAAAGCCCCAAAAGGGCAAGGTTTTGGCGGTAGGCGGAGTAGAAATTACCGAAAGCGGGGTTAAGAGAGAATCCCCCTGCAAAGTAGGACAAACGGTAATTTATAAAGAATGGGGTGGCAATGAATATAAAGAAGGAGAAAAAGAATATCTTTTTATTAAATTTGAAGACATTTTAGGAATAGTAAGATAAAGAAAAAGTGCCGAATTGTTAAATTACTGAAGGGCTTAAAAGTCAAAAGTCAAAGTTTAAAAGTCAAAATTATCTTCCTATGGGAGATTTCCCTTAGGGAGACAAGTAAAAATTCAAAAGTAAAGCAAAAAACTTTTAACTTTTAATTTGGAATTTTGACATTTGCATTTTGAGTTTTGAGATTTTTATTATACTTAGTACTTAATACTAAATAATTAATACTATTATTATGGCGAAGCAAATAAAATACAGCGACGAAGCCCGGGAGGCGATTTTAAAAGGGGCCGAGGTTTTAGCCAAAACGGTAGGAACCACTCTTGGCCCGAGGGGCCGCAATGTGGCTATTGACCGCAAGTGGGGTTCGCCCAATGTGGTTCATGACGGGGTAACCGTGGCAAAAGAAATTGAATTGGAAAATCCTTTTGAGAATATGGGCGCTCAGTTAATTAAAGAGGCGGCGGAAAAAACGAATGATAATGCCGGCGATGGCACTACTACTTCAACGGTTTTAGCACAGGCAATCATTGCCGAAGGAATGAAAAACATTACCGCTGGCGCCAACCCGATGATTTTGCGTCGGGGGCTGGAGAAAGGTTGCGATGCGGCAGTGGCTTCTTTAAAGGAAATTGCCAAGCCAGTCAAGGGGGATTCCGACATTGAGCAGGTGGCAACTATTTCTGCAGGAGACGAGGCAATTGGGAAAAAAATTGCCGAGGCGTTGGCAAAAGTGGGCCGCGATGGGGTAATTAGCGTGGAGGAATCAAAAGGCTGGGATTTAGAAATTGAATATAAAGAGGGGATGGAGTTTGATAATGGCTATGTTTCTCCTTATTTTGTGACTAACTCCGAAACAATGGAGGCCGAAGTTGAGAATCCCTACATTATTATTACCGATCAAAAAATTTCCGCCATTGCCGACATTCTTCCTTCTTTAGAGAACTTGATCAAAGTTTCCAAAAATATCGTTATTATTGCCGATGAGGTAGAGGGCGAGGCGTTGGCGACTTTAGTGGTCAACAAATTAAGGGGCACTTTTAATATCTTAGCGGTAAAAGCGCCGGGATTTGGCGACCGCCGCAAGGAAATGCTTGAGGATATTGCTATTTTAACGGGAGGAACGGTAATCTCTGAAGAAACGGGGCGGAAGCTTGACGCGATTAAGGTCGAGGATTGCGGTCGAGCGGAAAAGGTTTGGGCGGATAAAGAAAATTGTCGAATTATTGGCGGGAAAGGAAACGCGGCGGATATTAAAGCGCGGGTAGCCCAAATCCGGCGTCAGCTTGAGGAAACCGATTCTGATTTTGATCGCGAAAAGCTGGAGGAAAGATTAGCGAAACTTTCCGGTGGCGTCGCCCAGATTAATGTTGGGGCGGCAACGGAAGTGGAACTTTCGGAGAAAAAGGAAAGGGTGAAGGATGCGGTGGAGGCAACAAAAGCGGCGGTTGAGGAGGGGATTATTCCCGGAGGCGGTTCTTCCCTTATTTATGCCCAGAAGGCTCTGGATAGCTTAAAAGGGTTAACTGACGAGGAAGCAGTGGGAGTGAAGATTTTGCGCCAGGCATTAGAACAGCCAACTCGCTTGATTGCACGAAACAGTGGCAAGGACGATGGCTATGTGGTGGCCAAAATTAAAGAAGAACTTTTCAAGAACAATAGTCGTGCTGATTATGGGTTTGACGCCATAACGGGGGAATTCGGTTCGATGACAAGAAGAGGAATTATCGACCCCCTAAAGGTGACGCGATTAGCGCTTCAAAATGCAGTATCGGTGGGGATTATGGCGCTGACTACCGAGGCGATGATTACCGATCTTCCCGAAAAAGAGCCAGCCTCTGCCGGCGGCGCTCCCCAGATGCCGGAATACTAACTCCCCCAAAAAAGCACTTCTTTAAAGAGGGTCTTTTTAAATTTCTTCAATAATTTACTGCTTTTGGTATAATAGACGCAGTCGGAAGCAGTTTAAAGCTACGTTTTTTTAATTAAGAACTGGATGATAAGTTGTCAATATGAGATTATTAACTCAAAGTGCAAAGCGTAAAAATCAAAACCTAACCTAGAATTTAAAAATATTTGAAAGTTCTTTTTTTGATCTTTGGGTTAGGCTTTGCATTTTAACCCTGATTTTCGATTTAATGCTCGTTTTAGATCCTGTTTCTAGTTTAGAAAACATGTTCTATATTTTTGTTGGAATAACAGGTATCGTTTTTCAGGAGGAGTCGCATAGTCGGTCCATTGCGAGGGTTTGCTAAACCCTTGAGCCGCAAGGCTCGCGGGAGTTCGAATCTCCCCTCCTCCGCCACCCGTTTTATTTGACTTTTAACTCCCTATAGTATATAATTGCTGGTAATCTACACTTTGAAAGTGTAGATTTTTTGTTGGCGCGGGCTAAATCAACCCGCTCTATGAAACGTCTTCTCTTCCGGGCCAGTCTTTTGGCCAAAAACAATTTCCGAAAGTTAAGCGAGGGCTTTTTGCGGCTTAACCGTCCGCTCTGTAGGGGGGGCGGGAGAAAGCGGTGGTTGCCGTTCTTGATCTCCTCGAAACGCCTACTATCAATATAAAGTACGATTATAATGGGCCTTCTATAAGCCGGAAGAGGATCACCTTGTTCCAGCGCAAGAATGAAACCTGCCTAATGGGTTCTACCCATTATGTCGCGAATTCTGGAACAGACCATAATATCATGCAGGTCGATGAGATGCCCAGACATAAAGATATAGGGTTACGTCGCGATTAGTGATCAAAGACAATACGGCTACAGCGGCAAATACTCCTAGGCAGAAATTGAACAATTGGCGCGCAATTTTATTGCCAAGCATTCAGTAGTGTCAGGTGACTTTGATCTCTCTGAATTAATACTGGAGATTGGCGAGAAAGACGGCGGAAACGGTAGAGTAAATTATTTCTCCGTTTGAAGGAGAGAAGCCAGAACAGTCCAGTTAAGTCCGCTAACTGAAACTTATAATAAAGACCCTGATAGGAACGCCCCCGGGTTATACCGTAATAATAATGGCGTTCCCTGTTTCAAATTTATGAGTCTAAAGAGTAGCAAGTTTGACCGTTGCCTTTACCAAAATGGTGGCCCGGATCAGCTTCTCTGGCAAGAGTCGGAGGGCTATTGCCTCGCGCCCAGATATGTTAGGAATCTTTTTGAAATTATCCAAACAATTTATTCTTCTTCTTTGTTGGCATTCATTGAACTCCATATGGGGTTATACTTAAAATATTCACTCACACCGGCTCATAATAACCCCAGCAGGCAGCTTGAGACTACCGAGGCGTCAGCCATCAAAATGAATAGTAGAATAGCACGCGAGGCGACAAGTAGGCAACAGTAAATCTATCCGCCGATATCGTATTTCGACCAAGTTACTTGGTTTTCTGTCGGCGGCCTTTCGACAAAAGTAAATTTTTGCGCTTCTCTAAGTATTTGTACAATCTCCTCCTTATGGTCAGAAGAAGAGATTGTATTGCCGTTTGGTGCCATGACCTGATCTTCATCGCCAATAATATAAGGGTTATGGCTTCCATCTTCAGAAATCTCATCGAGGACAGGTCTTATTGCATCTGTCCGTATATCTCTGGGGAAAGCTAAGGCATAGGCAAATTTATAATCTGAAGAAACGCCAAGAACAACAGAACCCGGAATAGATATTGCCCACGTATGCCCCTCTATTTCTACCCAGCCCACCGGAACTCTAATATTTTCTGATAATGTAATGTTTGCTGGGGAATAAGTAGCCGTTCTTGGGATATATCTACTTTCTTCTCTATACTCAATGATTTGGAAGGCCGCATCGAAATAAATTTCATCGATAATGTCGCCATTTTTATCCAACAATGCCAAGCCATTCCATATATGATTTGCTCCTTCTCTGCAGAAATGTGTCTCAGATAATCCTCTGTAGAAAGCCGTAACAACTCGATTATTTCTTTCCCGCCGATTGAGTCTCTCAATCAACCCCGATTTATTAATTTGGATGATCCACTGTTTTCCAATGTCCCCGCACTGGCCGTCAAGACGCCCATTTATATCGTAAAACACGGGTAAATTTACATACTCTATCCCTTCCAGGCTAAATACTTCAATGGGTTTTTCTGCTGAGATTCTGGCTACTTTTTCTCGACAAAAATCGTAACGGAACTGAGACGTAAAACCCCTAAGGTCCAAAACGTCTTCTGGAGTAAATCCCCAAGCCTCTAGCTTTCTTTGGGCCTCTCTTGTTATCCTCGTTGGCGGTAAAGGTTCTGCCCCCAATTCAAGTTCAAGGGCTCCACGTTTTTTGAACACACCTTGGTATCGCTCTCCGCTAACTTTTTCCATAAGGATATGATATCATAGGGAGGTATGTCTAAACACAACGGATTTCAAAAAATATCTCACAGAGATGCCTTTGCTCTTATTGGTTTGCATAATAAGAGTGAATCTATTTTTCAATTGGCAAATATGATTATCGAGATCGAAGAGGGTGGACTAAAAATTACCTACTTAAGCTCACCTAAATCAGCGTCTCCGGACCAAGCACAACATACTGCTGAGCCTTTCAGATATACCCACGACAAAGTTAACTACCTGATTACGAACGAAGGAGGGAAGCTTGCGGTTTACGAAGAAGAGCAAATAATTGGTAGCTAGAGATTTTTGCTTTGTTCAACTCAGCCTTTCAAGCAATTGCTAACGCTAGCCTTAAATCTGTGATATGGATATAGCCTGTATAGTCTTGTATAATTTTCCTGGCGTCGTTCACGATGTCCCGCCACCCGTTTTATTTGACTTTTAACTCCCTATAGTATATAATTGCTGGTAATCTACACTTTGAAAGTGTAGATTTTTTGTTGGCGCGGGCTAAATCAACCCGCTCTATGAAACGTCTTCTCTTCCGGGCCAGTCTTTTGGCCAAAAATAATTTCCAAAAGTTAAGCGAGGGCTTTTTGCGGCTTAAAAATATCCGTAAAGGGAGTAAATTAAGCCGGATGGGCCGGATTTTGGCCAAAAAAGCCAGCCATTACCGGTTGGCAGTGGCTTCGGCTGTTGTCTTGGCCAGTTTTAGTCTTAATTTGGTGGCGCCGGTTTTCTTTTCTCCGCTGGCTCAGGAGAGCCAAGATGAAGTAGTTTCCCAAGTTTTAGCCATTGAGCCGGAAAAAATCAGTGTTTTAACCCAGAGCGCGCTTCAGTTCCCTTTGGAAAACTTCACTCTCACCCAAAGCTATTCTCGTTTTCACCAAGCCATTGATTTAGCCGCTCCTTTAGGAACGGCGATCAGGCCAATTAGCGAGGGCGAAGTACTTTTGACCAGTCTTAACCGCTTTGGCTTGGGCAATTATTTAGTTATCCGTCATAGCCCGACTTTCTATTCAGTTTATGCCCATTTGTCCAAAATTGAGGCGAAAAAAGGAGACAGGGTGAAGAAAGATACTGTTATTGGTCGGTTGGGAAGCACTGGTTTTTCTACCGGTCCCCATCTTCACCTGGAGATAATTCTTGAGGAGGAGAAAATTAATCCTCTTTCCGTTTTGCCGGGGAAAAAGGAGTAAAAACAACCCGCCAAATTACCAAAACGCGAGGATGAAACGAATGTCCTCTTCGTAGGGTCATGGGTTCTGATTATTGTTATAATCTTCTATAAGAGGCATGACAGAAGGAGATATCGAAACCTACCCCTATCCACTGAGGGCTTCAGAACTTGTTTCGCGCCCCGGCTTTCCACCGGAGATGAAGCCACTGCCATTAGGAGAAGAAGAAAGGGAAAAAATAAGACAATACGAAGAGCCTTTTTTCCAAGAACTTAAGAGGATTAAGGAAATAAACGAATCCGAAGAAGAAACTGATTTGGTTCACACCATCTACCCGGAAGCTTTCGCCACCGAAGAGGGGCAAAGAGTTTTTTCGGCAATTTATTCGGATGAGACTCTTGGCGAGAGGCTAATTGCCCTTCTTAACCAAATGGGGATTACCCTGAAAACGAGGGAAGAAGAAAGAAAAATATATGATGCCTTCTTTGATGATCTTCTAGAAATCGCTACATCAGAAGAGCAATATCGGAATTACAGAGAAAAAGGATGTGAGTTTAGCAGGCTTGGCAAGGCTTTAAAAGAGGCGGGGGGCAAAGAAAACGGACCGGTTATTATTAAAGGAGAAGCGCCAAACCTTGAACTAACCGAAGAGGAAATAAAGGAGATTTTTTTTAAGGCCGATTTAAGAAGTATCCCTCGCCAACTAAGAATAAGACTAGAAGCTTATTCCTTTGATGCGATGAGAGAACAATTTGCCCGGGCTTTTAAGGAAAAGAGTGGCGAGGTGGAAGAAATTCCCAACCCGGAAAGAATCCAGAGAGTGGTTGATATTAAAAAAATGAAAGAGAGACTTTGGGCCCTAAGAAGCTTTAAGAGAAAGATAAAAGCAATAGAAGAAAAACTAACCGCCGACGATGCTCTTAGCGAAGGGGAAAGAATTGTTCTCAGCCTTTATCGCCAACAGGTAAATGTTCTTATCGCCGAGGATTATAAAGTGGGGCGGGTTTTGGCAAATTATCCCCGAAGGACAGAAGAGGAAGAAGAGGTGCTTAGGCTTTTTGGGGGCGCAAGTCGGTCCACAACGGCTGATCGGTTTTCAGAACCCGGAGTTTCAAGAACGCTTGAGAGAATAGATCATTTCCTGAGGGGAACCGGAGTAGAAATAGGGAAAAATGGCCTTTTTGAGACAATACCAAGAAAGCTAGAGGAATACGCCCTGAGGAGAGCCGAGGGAAGCCCACCGGAAAAAACAGCGGAATACGAAAAGTTTAATAGTTGTCAAGTTAATGCCCAGCAGGCCAAAGTTTTAGCGTCGCTGGTCTTGGCGGCTTATGGCTTTGATCAGGGAGAAAGACCTTGGCAGATAACAATTTCGGGAAAAAGAAAGTCCTTCGCTGTGAGGAGAGATCCTGTTGAAAATGCCAGGGAAATAATTATCCCTAAAAGTTGCAAGAGGGGTTTGGTTGACGTCTTGGCAACTCTTGCCCACGAAATAGAAGGACATGTTTTAAGATATGAAAACAGGGAAGCTTGTTTCGGCAATAGCCTGCAGATAGCAAGAGAATCTAGCACCGGCAGAAGTAGCGTTTTGGCGGAAGCGATAGCGATGAGAATTCAAGATGAAACTGAACAGGCAATGGTGGGGCGAAAAGTAGAAGCTAGCCCGGCTTATTATCAAGCCTTGGCGGCAAAAAGGCAGGGGGGTAGTTTTAGAGAGTGCTTCAGAGTGGTATTTGAAAGCAAGGCAAAAAGAGAATATGGCCTTTCTCTGGAAGAAGCAATTAAAGATGAAAAATACGAAAAGATTTTTAACGCTGCATATGGCGAGACATTAAGAATTTTTAGAAGCCACACTCCCCTCAACGATACTAGCGGGTATTTAGAAACATCAGCCCAGTTAAAATACATTGAACAAGAATTAATTGTTGATGCTCTCAGAAAAAAGAGATTGGGCTTTTTGCTTTATGTTGGCGGCATCGATTTATATTCCTTTTGTTATTTAAAGCAATTAGGCATGCTAAACCTTGAAAAAATTAAAGAACCTCAGATGGTGGTAGCTCATCAGATTTGGCCGCGAATTAAAACCGCCCTAGAAGAAGGAAAGTCATTGGAAGAGGCGCTTTCCGCAATTAATCCCCAAGAGCTAAAACAAGTTTCTGAAGGAGCCCATTAGTTCTTCGCCGCAAATTAGCAATTAGTGAAGAAAAGGGGTGGTGGGAGATAAGATTTAACCGCTAATTATTCTGTTAATTTTAATGAAGGGGAGCTTTTGAACGCCTAGTGGTTTTTGGCTTTAACGCTTCCTCTCTTTTTTGAGAGGAAAGGTATTGGTAAACCCCCAAGGCCGCTTGGGCACCTTCGGCCACCGCGGTGACCACTTGCTGGCAGTTTTTCTGGAAAGAATTAATGTCGCCGGCGGCAAAAATGCCGGGAATATTAGTAGCCATAAAATTGTCAGTGAGAAGATAATTATCCTCGTCGGTTTCAACCCCTAAATTTTTTGCCAAACTGACCACCGGTACCCCCCCCACCTCAATAAAAACGCCGTCAACCCCAAGCTTTTTTTGCCCCCCATGGGTTTTGTCTAAGGCAATGGCAGTGACTTTTTTTCCATCGCCTAAAATAGCGGCAGGGTTGGTGTTGAAAATAATCTCGATTTTGGGATTTTCACGCGCTTCATCCACCCAAGCAGGCTCTGCCCGTAAACTTTTTCCCCGGTAGACGAGATAAACTTTTTTAGCAAAACGGGCCAGATGAAGAGCTCCGGAGCAGGCGGCGTTGGCCCCGCCGACCACCGCAACGATTTTCCCTTTATAAAACGCGGCATCACAGGTAGCGCAGTAGGAAACGCCGTGGCCTAAGTAAATATCTTCGCCGGGGATGCCCAAACTTTTTCTTTTCGTCCCGGTGGCAATAATAATGGCCTTGGCTTTATATCGGCCATTATTATTAGTAATGATTAAAAAACAATTTTTTTTCTTTTTAATTTCCACCACTTCCTTAATTTCTATTTCTGCCCCTAATCCCTTGGCGTGTTCCATAAATTTTTGTCCCAATTGAGGACCGGAGATAGAAAGAAAACCCGGATAATTTTCTACTTTATGGGCTAAGGTGATTGTTCCCCCCGGTTGTTGGCCTAAAACCAGATGCTTTATTCGGTAGCGGCTGGCATAGATAGAAGCTGCTAGTCCGGCCGGTCCGGCGCCGATGATAATTAAATCGTATGAAGAAATCTTTGCCATTTGGACTTTATTATAGAGATTGGGAGGCTTTTTGACAACACTTTTTATTTCCCTTTAATTAAGATATACGCCATTATCAGGCTCGTCAGGAGGATGGTGGTTAAGCCCAGAGGAAGGGTTAAAAGCGAAAAGAACTGAAAGAGAAGGAGAAGGAGGAAACCAAGGGAAAAAGTAAGTGCTGCCAGAGCGACCTTAAGAAAGAGAAGGGCAGGAAGAAAAAGACAAAAAAACAAAAGCGCGAAGGCCAAGCTGATAATCAAATTGTTTTTTGGGGGAATGGCGTAAAAAAATAAGCCGGTGGCCAGCCAAAGCAAAATTATCCCCGCCAGCATAAGTTTTTGGGAATTGATCTGGACTTTCTTTTTTCTTCTTTTTGTTGAAATCATTAACTTATTTTATCCTAAAAAAAGCCTAAATTAGGAGTGATGTTATAATGAAATTGATAGTCAAATAAATTTTTTATTAGGAAATGACGCCAACAGCAATTATCCTTTTGTCGGCTTTTCTTGTTTTTATCCTCTTGGCTTATCTTTTAATTAGAAAAATAAATAATCTTGAGGAAAAGACCAAGCCTGACGAAACGTTGGCAACCTGGTTAAAAACCATGCAGCAAACGATTGAGGAAACCAACCGTAATCTTAACCAGGCGATGCGGGATAATAACCAGGCGATGGTTGAGAACTTGCAAAAAAGCACCCAGGGGATGAACGAGCGTTTGGATAAGGCAGCCGAGTTTATCGCCGGGGTGAAAAAAGAGGTGGGGCAGATGGCGGAGATTGGGCGGGGAATGAAAGATTTGCAGGAGTTTTTACGCTCGCCAAAACTGCGTGGTAATGTGGGCGAGATGGTTTTAAAAGAAATTCTAGGGCAAATGCTTCCTAAAAAAGCCTTTTTTCTTCAATACGCCTTTAAGTCAGGGGAAACAGTGGATGCAGCGGTGCAAACTCAGGCCGGAATTATTCCCGTTGATTCTAAATTTCCGATGGAAAGTTTTCGGCGGCTGATGAGTTCGGAGGGAGAAAAAGAGAAAAACGCCGCCCGCCGCGATTTTGTTAATGATGTTAAAAAACATATTCGGACGATTTCTTCAAAATATATTCTTCCCGGAGAGGGGACAATTGATTATGCTCTTATGTATCTTCCCTCGGAGGCGGTTTATTACGAAGTGGCCAATGATCCCGAGCTTTTTGATTATGCCGGGAAAAATCGGGTCCTGCCGGTTTCCGCCAGCACTTTTTACGCCTATCTTAAGGCGATTTTAGCCAGTTTTGAAGGCCAAAAAATTGAGGCCAAGGCGCGGCAAATTCTTGCTTCTCTTCGTGCCATCGAGAAAGATTATGAGAAAGTCAACGAGCGCTTGGGAGTTTTAAACCACCACTTAACTAATGCCTATAACCAAATGGGAAGTGTTAACAATGACTTTTCCGCCTTAGGCCAGAGGCTTAGCCAGACAAGGATGCTGGGAGAAGAAAGCAAGGAGGGAGAGGAAGTTCCAAAGTGATGGCGCAGTTATGGTAATTCCGATGCAAGCGTCATCCTGAATTTGATTCAGGATTAAAAAATTAAAAATTGTTCTAATTGCTCTAATTATTCTAATTGACCTAAAGAAATTCCAAGCCCCAATTTCCAAAATTGATTAACTAAAAATAATCCACCCGGGACGGGTTGAGATTTGGGATTTATTTAGAAATTCGGTTAATTAGAATAATTAGAAAAATTTAAAAGGCAGGGCCTGACTTTTGCCAGAATGATGTTAATAATTAAGCCTAACAATTTAGCCATTTAACGGTTTCTTTTCCCGTGCTTTCTTTTCCGCAAGTTTTAAACCAGAAGAGAGCTTTAGTTTGGCCGGAGATTGAAAAATATCTTGCCAGCTTAGCCTCTTTTCCTTCCTATTGCCAAATTCCTAAAAAATATTCGTCGTTGGTTTCTTTCCATCAGCATATAACCGCCGAATACCCCCGACGGCAAGGAAAATATCTGCGGCCTACCTTAGTTTTACTGACTGCCGAAGCAATGGGTTTTCCTCAAGAGAAAGCCATTAAGACCGCGGCAGCAATGCAAGTTTCCGAGGATTGGATCCTGGACCATGATGATATCGAGGATAACTCCCAAGAGCGCCGCGGCCAGCCGACGCTTCACCGTCTTTATGGAGCGGAATTAGCCCTTAACGCCGGCGATGCCTTGCATATTTTAATGTGGAAAATTTTGGCGGATAATTTTCCCCTTTTGGGCGAGAAAAAGGCCCTATCTATTGAGAAGGAATTTTACCAAATACTTACCCGAACCGCCTTGGGGCAGACAGTAGAGATAAAATGGACAAAAGAGAATCGTTTAAAGCTAGACGACGAGGACATTTTCTTTATTTTGGACGGCAAAACCTCCTACTACACCATTGCCGGGCCGATGCGTTTGGGGGCAATTTTGGCGGAGGCCAAAAAGAGCCAGCTGGCACTTCTTTATCACTTTGGCCAGATTTTAGGCCGCAGTTTTCAAATTCGCGACGATCTGCTTGATTTAACCTCTGATTTTGCCGGCTTAAAAAAGCAGGTAGGCAATGATATTTACGAAGGCAAACGGACAATAATGTTGGCTTTCCTATTGCGAGAAACTAGGGGCGAGGATCGGCAAAAACTGCTTAAAATTTTAGCCAAGAAAAGGGAAGAAAAAAGTGAGGAAGAGGTGCGTTGGGTGATTAGGGCGATGAAAAAATATGGCAGTATTTCTTATGGAGAAAAGCTTGCCCAAAACTTAGCCCAAGAGGCAGGGAAATTTTTTGAAAAACATTTAGGTTTTTTGGCCCAAGAACCGGCCCGTTCGCAAATTCGGGCGGGGATTAGTTTTATGGTAGAGAGAAAATATTAAAAAGTCAAAAGTCAAAAGTAAAGCATAAAACTTAGTGTAATCCTGATGAAAATCAGGATCTGCCTTCTCTGGCAATAAGGCAGATTCCGGGTCAATCCCGGAATAACGGTACCGGAGTTTGTCATCCTGATGAACCCCGCCGTTTTAAGGAGTAAGAAAACAGCGGGGCAGGATCTGCCTTTGGCGATAAGACGGATTCCAGATTGGTGTCCGGAATGACACCTCTATCGTAATGGTAGCGACAAGCAGTTCCCGACAGTTCAACAATCTTTCTTTTTTTAATTTTAGCCTTGGGGAGTCTTTTTAAAAAGGGAAAAAAGAAATTAATTAGTTTTTCCTAAAAGTGAGCGTAACCAAGAAAGAAGATCGCCTGCGAATTTGTTTGGAAGAGGCGGTGGAAACAGGCTCGACAGATTTTGAAAACTGCCATTTCTCCCACAATGCTCTTTAAGAGATTGATTTTGCCTCTATTAGGACGGAGGTTGAATTTTTAGGAAAAAGACTTAACGGCGCCAATTTTGATTTCCCTTTTAACTGGGGGGCACGCCGCGGGGTGGCCGAATTAACCGGAATTTAGCCAAAGCGGCGCAAAAAGTGGGCGTGGCAATGGGGGTGGGAAGCCAAAGAGTAGCTTTGGAGGAGCCAAAGCTTGCCTCTACTTTTCAGGTGCGAAAAGAAGCTCCTGACATTGTGCTTCTGGCTAATTTAGGTGCCATTCAGCTTAATTATGGCTGGGGAATCAAACAATGTCGAGAGGCAGTCGCGATGATTGGCGCCGATGGTTAATTTTGCATCTTAATGCCCTGCAGGGAGCAATTCAACTAGAAGGAGACACTAATTTTCTGCTTTGTTAACAAAGATTAAAAAAGCGGCTGATGGTTTGAATGTGCCGGTGATTGTTAAAGAGGTGGGGATGGGGATAAATGGCGGTGTTGCCTTAAGGCTTAAGAAGATAGGGGTTAAATTTGTGGATGTGGCTGGCGGGGGAGGAACCAATTGGACACTGGTTGAGGGGCTAAGACGCGGCGAGGAGGAGTGGGGAGTAATAGGCGGCGATTTGGCTTTTCCTACCGCCGAAGCGATTAAAGAATGCGCTAAGATTTCCGGCCTAACGGTAATTGGTAGTGGGGGGATAAGGAACGGTTTGGAAATTGCTAGGGCGATAGCTTTGGGAGCAGATTTAGCAGGTATCGGCCTGCCGTTTTTAAAACCGGCCCTACAGTCAGCGGCGGCAGTGGAAGCAAGCTTGAACAAATTAATTTTCCAGCTAAAAGTGGTGATGTTTGCCTTAGGGGTGCGAAATATCAACGAGCTGAAAAGAAGGCCAGTTTGGAGGAAAAGTTGAGTTGGATAGCCAAAGAAATAAAAACTGTAATTGCCTCTGCTCCAGGAAAAATTATTCTTTCCGGCGAGCATGCGGTGGTTTATGAGAAACCAGCAATTTTAGCCGCGCTTAACCGACGCCTTTCGGTATCATTGAACCCAGCCTCAGCGACGGAAGTGGTTATCTCAGAAAACCCGGAATTGGCAAAGTTTGCTTTAAATTTTGGTCTTAAGGCTTTAGGCGAACCTCAAGAAAAATTGAAGCTGGAGATTTTTTCTACTATTTCTGTGGGGTGTGGAATGGGTTCTTCCGCTGCTTTAGCAGCGGCAATTACCGCTGCTCTCTTTAAATATTTAAACCGGCCGTTTGGCAAAAAGAAAGTTAATGAGATTGCTCATGAGATTGAAAGGAAACAGCATGGTAATCCCAGTGGCGGCGATAATACCGTTTCGTTCTATGGAGGGTTTCTTTGGTATCGCAAAGAGACAGAATTTCTTAAAATTTTTAAAACTTTGAGATTTAGGTCGGCTAAGTTACCTAGGTTTGTTTTAATAAACACTGGCAGGCCGCTAGAAACAACCGGAGAGATGGTTGCTGACGTGAGAAAACTTTATGACCAAAACAAAAGCCAGACAGAGAAGATTTTAGAAAGGACGGAGAAAGTGACTAAAAAGGTATTGTTGGCGTTAATGGCATTTAACCAGAAGCAGTTGATTGAGGCGATAAAAGAGAACGAGAAGCTTCTTGAGGAGTTAGGGGTGGTTAGCCCTCTCGCCGAAGAAATAGTAAAAGAAATTGAGAAAGCAGGGGGAGCGGCTAAAATTAGCGGCGCTGGCGGTAAGAGAAAGGGATCAGGAATTCTTTTGTCTTTCCATCGTGAGAAGGAAATCCTCTGGGAAATTGCTAAAAAGAGAAATTTAGATGCTTTTGAGGTAAAATTGGGGAAGGAGGGAGTTAAGATTGAAAGAAGTTGAGGTTTCCGCACCAGGGAAATTAATGCTTTTTGGCGAACATGCGGTGGTTTATAACCGGCCCTGCTTGGTTACGGCCGTGGACCAGCGAATGATGGTGGCGATGGAAATTAGCGCGAGGCAGGTAATAGAGATTGAGGCGCCAGGGGTAGGAATAAGAAATTATCGTCGTAAAGTTAAGGATTTAGGCAAAGGGACAAATATTCCCAAGGGGGTGCGATTTTTAGAAAGGGCGATAAAGAACTTTTTTGATCAATACCAGGTTGAGTCAGGGTTGAAAATAAAAACAAAAAGCGAGTTTTCAAGCCAGTTTGGTTTTGGCAGCTCCTCGGCGGTAACAGCAGCGACACTTGAGGGGCTATCAATTTTGCTTGGCATAAACCTTAGTAAAAAAGAATTATTCAATTTGGCCTATAAAACTGTTCTTGATCTTCAAGGGGTGGGCTCGGGATTTGATTTGGCGGCGGCCATTTGGGGCGGGACGGTTTATTTTGTTACCGGCGGGAAGAGAATTATTCCCCTTAAAAAGATGGGGAAATTACCGCTAGTCATTGGCTATAGCGGCGTTAAAGCGGAAACACCAACCTTAGTTCGTCAAGTAGAGTCTCTTTATTTGCGTTATCCTCGTTTGGTTGAAGGGATTTTTGACCACATTAGCCTTTTAACACGAGAGGCCAAGAAGGCTTTAGTTGAAGGTAATTTTAAAAAAGGGGGAGAACTGATGAATTTAAATCAGGGACTTTTGGAGTCTTTGGGGGTAAATACGAAAAAATTAGCGGCTTTAATTTTTGCGGCCAGAGAGGCGGGTGCTTATGGAGCAAAGCTTTCCGGCGCTGGTGGCGGTGATTGTATGATTGCTCTTGTTAACAAAGAAACAAAACCAGCGGTTGAGAGGGCGATTGGGAAAAGTAAGGGCCTGGTTATAAAAGTGCAAACAGGAGCAGAGGGGGTGAGAAGAGAATGAAAAAGGCCACTGCCAAAGCGCCTTCTAACATTGCTTTTATCAAATATTGGGGGAGAAAGGACGAAAAACTTCGGTTGCCGGCTAATGATTCTTTATCAATGAACTTAAGCAATGTTTTTACGATTACCACGGTGGAGTTTTCTCCTCTTTTAAAAAATGATCGGGTAGAGATGGTGGGCGGGATCAACGAAGAAGGGGAAGAGCGGATTATTGCCCATCTTGATCGTGTTAGGAGACGGGCGGGGACAACCCTCTCTGCTCGTGTTAGGACCAAGAATAATTTTCCCCCAGGGACAGGGATTGCTTCCTCGGCCTCCGGTTTTGCTGCCCTAACCTTAGCGGCCACCACGGCGGCTGGTTTAAAGCTGTCTCGCCGCGAGCTTTCTATCTTGACGCGTCAGGGTTCGGGGTCAGCTTGCCGGTCTATTCCTGATGGCTTTGTAGAATGGAAGGCAGGTAGTTCTTCCCAAACTTCGTATGCCTATTCTCTTTTTCCTCCCTCTTGGTGGCAGATGAGCGATATTATTGCCACTTGCGGCGAAACCTCCAAAAAAATAACCTATTCTGAAGGCCCTGTTTTTGTCGAAGGTAGT
>JAGPNC010000034.1 GCA_018052565.1 Candidatus Shapirobacteria bacterium
AAATTAGCGCCAATTTTTTCGCCCAATTTTTTAGTTTCTTGGGCGCTTTTGGTAAGATACTCCATAAAAGCCACCAGAAAAATAAAATTCCGGCCGTATCAATGAGCATATCACGAATTGTCCCTTCTCGGGTAGGCACAAAAAGCTGATGAACCTCATCGGTTAAGGCCCAGAAAAAGCTTAAAAGAAAAGCCAGCCAAAAACGGTTTTTATTGCCCAAAAAAGCGCGCGCCCAAAGCAGGAATAAAAAACCAAATTCTAAAAAATGAAGGGCTTTAAAAACTAAAAAATTCAACCAAAATTTTGGCGAAACCGAAAAGGAAGAACGGGAAGAAAGATAAAAAATTAACGCCATTACCAAAATTGGCGGCAAAAAGCGATTTAAAAAAGAAAGGATTTTTTTCATTATTTTTTTTCAAAATTTAACTTTTCCATTATATCATTATCATCTTTCCGCGCTAAGCGCCAGCCGGAAGCGCCTAAATAAAAAGCGCCGATACCAAAATACCAGCCTGAATTTTTCTTTTCTTTTTTTTCTTCTCCTAAAACCTGCCCGGAATTTTCCTCTAAAATTTCTTCTTCGCTCGTAATCTTTTTAGGGGCTAAGGCAAAGTCGGCAAAAGGCAAAAGGGGCGAAGAAGTCGGGCTTAGCAGAAGAGAAGTTATTGCCAACGACGGGCTTGGGCTTATCCGCCCTGTTGGCGATAGACTAGAAACAGGGACAGCCTTATGGGTTGACGTGGGCGAGAGTAAAAGCTTCATCACCGGATTAACCGGATAAGAATCCCCTGCCTTAACTACCTTTGTTTCCTCCCAATCCTGATAGCCGTTTTTTTCAAGCCTGATAACGTGCTCGCCAAAACCGCAGGCTACTTTTTTATCATCATCGCAATAGCAGCTATTACAAAATTCCAAAACCTCGGGCGCGTAATGATGAATATACTGATCGTCAACATAAATTTTAACACTGGAAAGCACTTCCCCTTTCTCGTTTTTCACCTCATTTATTTGATAAGTTGCTTTTGCCGGCGCAAGGGTAAGGGCAAAGGTTGGCGTTGGTTTTGTTACCGTAGGAACAGCAGTAGTAATTACCGTTGGGGTAAGACCTGATGTCAAATGCGGAGGCGATGGCAATATTGTCGCTGTGGGCATTAAAGAAGGCGTCGGCGTAGGCAAAAACTTATTCACTTCTCGGGGTGTGCCATTTATATCATTTCCGTTAGCATCCTTACCTTGGCCAACATCACTTGTTAACCAACTACCATCACCCTGCCGTGCCATACTTGCTTTCAACTCGTTGTTGCTCCCTGCAGGCCAACCCAGGGAAGCATCAATTTCATCGACAATCTGACCCTGATCATTTTTTAAAAATAAATGCTCGCCGCCATTACCTAAATCACCGGTATAAATTTGGTCAGCAAAAATATTACTAATCGTTTGATCGTCGGTTCTTTCCAATAAGAAAAATCCTCCCGGGACAATACTTCCATGTAATATTATTTGAGGAATTTCATCTTCAGCAAACAAAATCCACTTAGATAAATTTATTTCATTATTGGTTAAATTAAAAAGCTCTATCCATTCATCATTCGCCGACGCCTTAGTCCCCATCCACATTACTTCATTAATAATTACATCACCAAAATCAACTGCCAGTGCTTTTTCAGACAAAAGTAAAAAAACTATCCCTACTAATAAAAGAGAAATTTTTCTTTTCGCCCGCACAATATTTTTATTATCAAAAACTAAATTCTTTTTATCAAGAAGAAAATTTAACCGGCGCGCAATATTTAGCCGCCTCGGGCAAAAAGGGCGCTATTCAAAAAAACCTGCAGATGCTATTTAGCCTTGGTTAAAACCTTAATTACCTCAAGGTCTATGATTAATCAACTTCGGGAGCTATAAATCTATTAAAATTCTTAATTAAGAAATTTCTTATATTGATCTAACGCCTGCTGAAGAGCTCGGGCAAAAGATTTTTCCCTGCTTATCAACTCTTCAATGTCTTTGCCTTTCCCCTCCTTAGAAGCATAATCCCTAATTGCGACACCAAATTCTTTTTTTTCTTCTATTTGCCAAGAAACTTCTTGGGGAAGAGGCAATTCTCTACTAACGCCTAAAAAAAATTTCTCTTCCCGATTTATAATAGCCGCCGCGCAAAAAAGATAAAAATTTCCTTTTTTTCTAACCAAGCCACCCTCCATCCCTACCCCAATTTCTGCCTCACTAATTTTTCTTAAAGCATGAAGCGCTCTGTTTTTAGCCCCTTTTATAACAATTTCTTTCCCTATCGGCTGGTCTGGTACCCCGCTTTTAACCGCCACAGGAAAAGCCTCTGCTTCTATTTTATTTTTACCAAGAATCTTTTTAAGGTAAGAAATTTTTTCTTGAGAAGTAGACCCAAGAGCGATAATCATTCTTCGTTTTTTAATTTAAGATGATGCCCCATCTTTATTTTTTTAGTTAAAAGATATTTTTGACTATAAAAATTAACAGGTGTCTCATGATCCAAGACACCTTCAATTATCACCCCCTCATCGATAAGTTTTTTAATTTTATCGGGATTGTTTGTTAATAATTTTATGCTCTTAATCTTTAAGTCATCAATAATATCCTTAACCATTTTATAATCTCTTAAATCGGCGGGAAATCCCAAACGCTCATTAGCTTCCACGGTATCAAGCCCTCTTTCTTGAAGACGATAGGCATTAATTTTATTAATAATATTAATCCCCCTCCCTTCTTGAAAAAGATAAATGATCAATCCCCTTCCTTCTTCAGCGATCATTTCCTGAGCCTTATGAAGCTGATCGCCGCAATCACATTTTAGAGAACCAAAAATATCACCGGTAATACAAGAAGAATGAATTCTTGTAAGAACCCCCTTTTGATTAACAACTTCTCCTTTAACTAAAGCAAGATGGTATGAGTAATCAATTTTTGAACGATAAGCCAGAAGATCAAAATCACCAAATTTAGTAGGTAACTTCGTCGCCGAAACCCGTTCGTAAAGAGGCTTAAGAAGCTTAGACCTGTTTCTTAACTTCATTATAATTTGTGACGAAGTTATGTAGGGTTCCTCATCTCCGTTTACCGGAAAAAAGAGCTGCGCTTTGCTTTTTAATTCCTTAGCGATTTTACTTATTTCCTCTATATAAGAATAAAAATCTTCTATGGCCGCTTTTTGATTAAAGTTTTCTTGAACCAACCTTACCCCATCCTTATCACAATATTTGCCCCCATTTATAAAGCTCTTACCGCATTTAGGGCAATATTTTCTTTTTTTAAGATTATTTAAGGTTTTATTAAGAGGGATATTTATCCAAATAACCGCTTCTATCTGCGCTCCTTCTTTATGAAAAATTTTCAACATTCTTTGGTATTCTGTTTTTTTCCGAGGATAACCGGTAAGGACAATATTCGCTCCCTCTTTTTTAAGAGCCTCTTTAATCTTTGTTTCAAAAACATCCTTAGATAAAAAGTTTTTCCTTTTTTGGCCAATATAATTGTTTAAACCTTTCCCCTTCCTTTTGTCACTATTAAAATTAGGGGAAATTCTTTCTGTTTCTCCAAAAGAAAGATTAACTAAACCTAACTCTTTCGAAATATGATAGGCTATTTCTGCTTTCCGACTTCCTGCCGGGGCCAATAAAATATAAACTTTATTATTCATAGATATATAATTATTAACTAAAGGCTAATTTTAGCATATCATTATTTATTTTTCTATACAAAGGAAGAACAAAAATTTCATTTTTA
>JAGPNC010000035.1 GCA_018052565.1 Candidatus Shapirobacteria bacterium
CAATTAAAAGTGAGGAGGTTTTTTTCTTATCTTTTCTTTCTTTTGGCGCTGCTTAGCCTTTGGTTTTGTCGTTGGCAGAAAACGACTGCTTCTTTAAAAGAAAACTTAATAGGAAAAGAAATAAAAATCGAGGATGTTTTAAAAGAAGAGCCGCAGCTTTTTGACCAGAGCCAAGGTTTTCGCCTTCAAGGAATTAAGGTTAAAACCTCAAGAGAACCGTTTCTTCATTATGGAGATCGGGTGGAAGTTATTGGCAAAGTTGAGCAAGCGCTGACAAAAAAGGGGCAAAAAGAGCTCTGGCTAAACTACCCTCAAGTTAACTTGCTTTCTCCTGCGGCTACCAAAGGGTGGATTGAGAATGTTTTTTCCCTTCGTCAAAAAATAATTCTTTTTTTCCAGCGGCTTTTGCCCGAGCCGGCGGCTTCGCTAATATTGGGGGTGCTTTTGGGAGTTAAAAGTGCTCTCCCTGACGATTTTTATCAGGATTTGGTGAGAACCGGGATGCTTCATATAGTGGTCGCTTCGGGGGCAAATGTGATTTTGGTGGCCTCTTTTGCTTTCCCCCTCTTAAGCAGGTTTTTTAATCGCCGCAAAGCCATTCTTTTAACCCTACCGCTGATTTGGTTTTATGTTTTCCTTTGCGGAGCAGAGCCTCCTTTGCTTCGGGCGGCGATAATGACCAGCTTTTCTTGGGGTGGCTCTTTTTTTGGCCGCCAAAAAGAAAGTTGGCGTGGTCTGGTTTTGGCGGCAGTCTTGCTGGCCTTGTTTACCCCGGAGGTTATTTTTGATCTTGGCTTTCAGCTTTCTTTTGCCTCAAGCGCGGGGATTATTTTTTTAAAAAATCGCCTGGAAAGCTTTTTTTCTTGGTTGCCAACTCTTGGTTCTTTTAAAGATGATCTGTTAACCACTCTAGCGGCGCAAATTTTTACCGCTCCTCTTTTACTAATTTCTTTTGGCCAGTTTTCGCCGTTTTCTTTCTTGGCTAATGCCACTTTGCTTTGGCTTGTCTCGCCGATGATGTCTTTAGGGATGATTTTGATAGTGATTGGTTTTTTCTTGCCATTTTTGGCGCCGCCTTTTTCCTGGCTTGTTTTTTTGCCTGCTCAATTTTTCGTTAAGGGCGTTGGCTTTTGGAGCCAAGTTTTGCCTTTCTTTTCCTTTTCTTTGCCTTGGTGGTTATTGATAATTTATGGCGTTATTTTGACAGCGATGATTTTAAAAAGATAGGCGTAAAAAGTGATTGGGGCATAATTCGTCATCCTTGCAAATCCGCCAGCTGGCGGACAGGATCGTTACTTTGGCAGCAAGAAAGATCCTGAATCAAGTTTATAATGACGCTGAATTAAATTTAAAATAACATCATAAATCATGCTCAGCCACAAAAAAATATGGAAATAACATCGCGAAAATTATTGTCCATCTTACTATTAATTATCCTTGGAGTAGTTTGCCTTTTTCTTTGGCAACAGCCGGATGATAATTTACGGGTGGTCTTTTGCGATGTAGGCCAAGGGGACGCGATTTTATTAATACGGGGAGATAACCAAATTTTGGTAGATGGTGGGGAAGATGAGGCGGTTTTAACTTGCTTAGGCAGGCATATGCCTTTTTGGGATCGTTGCTTGGAGATGGTGGTTTTAACCCATCCGGAAAAAGATCATTTTGGCGGCCTCACCTCGGTTATAGAAAGATATCAAGTGAGTTATTTTGTTAAAAACCCCTTGGCAAAAGAAAACAAATTATTTAGTGGATTATCGGATTTGGTTAGCAGTGGCAAGATAACGTTGATAAACCCTTGGCAGGGGGATAAAATTTCCTTTAAAGGGGTGAATTTTTTATTCCTTTGGCCCCAAAAAGAATGGTTTTTTAAAAAACTATCAGCCGATAAGGTTTCTGAGGCCAATCTTTATCAATCAAAAGAGATTTTAGTAGATCAAGTTTTAGCCCCAGAGATTTCTTTGAACGATTTTTCTTTAGTAGCGCGGGTTTCTTTTGGTAATTTTGACTTGCTTTTGACCGGTGATGCCGATAGCCGAATTCAACCGGAGATTTTAGCCACAGTTTCTTTTTCTCCGGTTGAGGTTTTAAAAGTGGCCCACCATGGTTCCAAATATGCTTTTACCGACGAGTTTTTGGAAAAAGCCCAACCTCTTTTGGCGGTTATTTCGGTGGGGAAAAATCCCTGGGGTCATCCTCATAAGATTTTAAGAGAACAGCTTGAGAAAGAGGGCCTGTTGATAAAGCGGACCGATCAAGATGGCGATGTGGTGGTGGTAAGTAACGGCCAGCGGTGGTGGATAGAAGAATAGTGGTAGAATAAGAAAGAGAAGATATGAATTTTAAGAAAGAAATCTCTAGAGCAATTAAAGATTCGCTGGCTTCTTTGGGTGTTCCCGTGGTTAATTTTTCTTTAGAAACGCCTAAGCTGTCCCCTTTTGGTGATTATGCTACTAACGTTGCTTTGGTGGCGGGGAGAAGTTTAGGTCAAAAGCCACTTGATTTAGCCGAGAAGATTCGAGAAAAATTACTTTCCCTTCCTTTTCTGCCGTTTATTGAAGAAATTAAAGTGGCTTCGCCGGGATTTATTAATTTTTATTTAAAGCCAAACTTTCTTTTAAAAGCTGGGGAAGAAATCATTTCCTCAAGAAAGAGATTGGTTTCTAAAACAGGGGAGGGGAAAGCGGTCATTATTGACTATTCTTCGCCTAATATTGCCAAACCCTTTGGCGTGGGGCATTTGCGCTCCACCATTATCGGTCAGGCACTTTATAATCTTTATGCTTTTTTGGGTTATAAAGTGATTGGCGATAATCATTTGGGTGATTGGGGGACACAATTTGGGGTTTTGCTTTATCAGGTTAAACGGCGAGGTTTATCTAAAAAATGTCGCAGGGCAGGCAAGCCAAGGCTGGATTCTGACTTTCGTCAAAATGACGACAATAAAGGATTGAAAGACTTAACCATTGAAGATTTAGAAAATCTATATGTTGAGTTTCATCGGGAGGCAGAGAAAAACCCTCGTTTAAGAGAGGAGGCAAGAGAATGGTTTAAGCGGCTTGAGGAGGGCGATCGGGAGGCAAGAGAAATTTGGCAAAAAATTGTCGATTTATCAATGGAAGAATTTAGCCGGGTTTATAAAATGCTTGGTGTTTCTTTTGATGTTTCTTTAGGGGAAAGTTTTTATCAGGATAAAATGGCGGCGGTAATTACCGATGCCCAAGAAAAGGGATTACTCTGCGAGAGTCGAGGAGCAAAAGTGATTTTCCTGCCCGGCGAAGAAACACCGGCAATGTTAGTTAAATCAGACGGGGCAACCACCTATCTTTTACGCGATTTAGCGACAATTAAATATCGGCAGGAGCGCTGGCGGCCCGATTTAATTATTTATGAGGTGGGAGTGGACCAAACTTTTTATTTTCAACAGCTTTTTTCGGTTGCTTCGCTTTTGGGTTATTGCTCGCCGGAAGCCTTAGTTCATGTGGCGCACGGGATGATTTTAGGTTTAGAAGGCAAATTTTCCACCCGAAGCGGCAAAACAATTCATTTGGAAGCGGTTTTGGAAGAAGCAATTAAGAAAGCGCGAAAATTAACAACAGAAGCGGGAGTGGCCAAGAAGCTTTCCTCAAAAGAGCAAGAAAAAGTGGCCCAGGCAGTAGGGATAGGGGCGGTTAAATATAATGATTTAAAGCAAAACCCCCGAACGGATATTATTTTTAACTGGGAAAAGATGCTTACCTTAGAAGGAAACTCTGGCCC
>JAGPNC010000036.1 GCA_018052565.1 Candidatus Shapirobacteria bacterium
GTCCTGATTTCCAAGAAAAAGAACTTAAGCCCACCGGCTTATTGGTAGTTAATTCCTTTCCCAAAGGAGCCCAAGTTTTTATTAATGACAAACTAACCACCGCCACCAACCAAACTATCAATCTGCCTCCGGGGGAATATCGGATAACCATTAAAAAACCAGGTTTTTCTTCTTGGGAAAAAAACATTACCTTAGAAAAAGAAATTGTTACCAATATCGACGCTTATCTTTTCCCTCTTGCGCCCAACCTTAAAGCCCTTACTTTTTCTCCTACCCTGAACCCCCTTCTTTCGCCCGATGGCACCAAGCTAATTTACTTTTCTCCTCAAGAAAAAGAAAACCCCCAAGATCAAAATGCCACCCAAACAGCCACTCTTCTCCCTCAAGAAAAAGGAGGTATTTGGCTTATTGACTTAACAGAAAAACCCCTTGGCCGTTCTTTCCAGCCCCGCCTTTTAGTGAAAACATCTCAGGACATATCTCTTGAGCAAATTGAAACCGAATGGTCTCCCGACTCCAGACAAATTCTTCTTACTATTAACTCAAAAGACGGAAAAAGTAAGCAATATTTTCTTCTCGAAGTAAACCAAACTTATGACTTCACTCTCTCTCCTCTTATCAGCACTCCGAGCACTCAAGTGATAACTATTCTTGACTCTTGGGAAAAACAAAAAAACCAGCAAAATAAAGCTCTTTTGAAGAGATTACCCGAAGAAATGCAAACCCTTTTAGAAGAAAAAGCTGTTAGCTTCTCTTTTTCTCCTGATGAAAGCAAAGTGCTCTATCAGGCAGGAAGCGACTTCCAAATCAAAGAAAAGCTTTTACCCCACGAAATTATTGGCACCTCAACTCAAAAAGAAGAAAGAACAGTCAAGAAAAACCAATGGTACGTTTATGACCTTAAAGAAGACAAAAATTTTCTTGTTCTTGGCAATGAAGAAAATACTAAAATTAGCTGGTTCCCCACTTCTCTCCACCTTCTTTTAATAAAAGAAGGTGAGGTGGCAATTGAAGATTATGACGGCAAGGTACGCACTACTGTTTATGCCGGCCCTTTTGATAACGGCTTTGTTTTTCCCTTCCCCTCTGCCAAGGGATTGTTAATCCTCACCTCTTTAAATAACAATGCTGACAACACTCCAAATCTCTACTCTATCAATTTTTACTAAACTTCCCCTTTTCCTGCAAGTCAAAGATTAATAAAGATGGCGAGGCTTATCAAGATAATATCTAGGAATATCCCGTAGTAATTTAACAATTTAGCAACTTAACAGTTTAACAATCCTATTTTTACTTTTGACTTTAAGTGCCTCTACCAGGAATTGAACCTGGATCGACCGCTTAGGAGGCGATTGCTCTTTCCGTTGAGCTATAGAGGCTAACTTTATTGAATTTTATCATTTTTTCGGCTAAAATAAAAAAAAGAAGAAGACTCTTCGGGGATTGGCCTAGCGGCTTAAGGCGCCACGTTCGGGACGTGGAGATCACCAGTTCAAATCTGGTATCCCCGACCAAAACAAATAAACTTTTTTCACGTGATACCCTCATCGCTTCCTTAATTTCGAAAGCTATCGCCACCCCCAGAGTTGCTGCTTTGGCAATTCCGGGGGTGGCCTCTAACCACTTTCTAATAGGAAAAAATTTCCTCCTCTTTAAACCAAAGCTGTTTTTCTAAACTTGCCTCATCAGGGCTCCCGGAAGCGTGAACTAAATTATGAACGGATCTTTTTTCCCGATTCGACAAGGAAGGTGAATCCAGGCCAAAATCTCCCCTGATTGTTCCCGGCGGCGCTGTTAAAGGATAAGTAGGACCCACAATTTTGCGAACTACCTCTATCGCTACCGGCCCTTCCCAAACCATTGCCAAAACCGGCCCTTCGGTTAAATAATCCACATTCCATTTTTGAACTAATTCTCCTATCTGGCGGTTGGTAAGCTTGGAAAACTCTTCTCCTTCATCCAAGCCCTCCTGTTGATAAAACTCCTTCACTTTTCGGCCCACATTTTCAAACCACTCGTCATTATAACCATAATGTTTTGTGGCCAGTTCAGGCTTTACGACAACCAATTTTGCGGCTACCATCTTTAACCCCGCTTTTTCAAAACGAGAAATAATTTCGCCCACTAAACCGCGCTTCACGCCGTCAGGCTTAATTAAAACTAAAGTTTGTTCCATTCTTCTCACCTCCTCTTTTTTAAGATATTAAGATACTAAGAAACATACTAAAAAATTTAAAAGTCAGTAATCTGTAATTAAAGAAGTGTAAAGTGAAAATATCAAAGAGCAAAACCTAAATCAAAGTTCAAAAATATTTTTAATCTTTAGTTTTTGAGTTTGGTTTTGCGCTTTGATTTTTGATATTTTATTTATTTTTATATTATTCGCTCATTCGTGTTCATTCGTTTCCTATTTGTGTTAATTCGCGTTTTTTAGCAATTTGTTCTTTATCCTACGATCACTTCCCCAATATTATTGGCAGTAAAAATTTTCTCTCCCACCTCCACTACTTCCGCTAATTTTACCTTTTTTATTTTCTCAATTATCTTTTCTGGCTCAACCATTTTTCCTTCTAAAAGAATTTCTTTTCCATAAAACAAGGCTTGAGTAAGGGAATCCTCCAAAGAAAGTGCCAACTGACCTTGAAAATAGTTTTTAGCCTTGGCAAGCTCCTCTTGACTAATACTCTTAATATTTTTTAGCTCTTTTCTTATTTCTTTTACTCCTTTTTCTGCCTTCTGGCGATTTAAACCGGCGCTTACTAAAAAAACACCCGTATCGGCTAATGCCTCCGCTTCTGACTTTACAGAATAAGCCAAACCTGCCTCTTCCCTAATCCGCTGGAAAAGTCGCGACGACATCCCCTGTCCTAAAATAATATTTAAAAGCGTTTGCGGAAAACGTTCGCGGGAAAAATAGGAAAAAGCCCGCCCCCCAAGCGATAAATGGACTTGGTCTGTTTTCCTTCTAATTCTTTTTTTTGCCACCTTCCCAATAGGCAAAACGGGGAGAAATTCTCTTGGCTCGCCCGTCTTCATCTTGGCAAAATAATTTTCTGCCATTTTTTTAACCTCCTTTTTGGGAAAATTACCCGCCACCACTAAAACTGTTTTATCAGCAGTATAAAAGTTTTGCTGAAAATCTAAAAAGTCTTCCCCCCTGATTCTCTCTATCGTCCGGGGAGAGCCAACGCCCGTTTTTCCTAAGGGATGGCGAGGATAAAGCAACTTCATTATCTCCATTTCTGCCTTATATTGAGGCACGTCTTCGTACATATGAAGCTCTTCCAAGATAATCTTTCTTTCAACGTCAAGGCTTTCTTCTGCCAAGAGAGGTTCCACCAAAAGTTGTGAAACAATTTCTAAAGCTGATTGAAGGTAAACTGCGGCGCTTTTAACATAATAAAAAGTATATTCTTGAGCGGTAGCACC
>JAGPNC010000019.1 GCA_018052565.1 Candidatus Shapirobacteria bacterium
ATAATGAGTTTACCTTTACCCTGGATATCCCTACTACCACCGCTGTTTCCTTTGCGGTATAATCTCTACAGAAACAGGCTAAAACTGAACGAAAATCTCTTTCTGAAATATGAGAATGAATGATATACTTGTTTTTGCCTGTATTTCGGGTCATTATGGTAATTATACACCGCTAATCTTATCTAGACCCTAAATTATTTCCCCCGTCGCTCTGAGACCATCTTGCCATTTTATCTTCTTTCCTTATTTGTAAGTTCTTCCCCAGTAAGAAATCCCCACTTCGTAAATTTTTATATCGGGGATCTTGGCGATTTTAGCGGTGATCTCCGGTTCAAAACCGAATCGCGACGATTTCAGGGTGGGGGCTATTTCCCGAATTAAATCGCCGCGAAAAGCCTTAAAGCCTGTTTCCATATCGCTTAAATTAAGGCCGGTGGCGGCGTTGGAAAGGAAGGTTAGCCACCTGTTACCTATCTGATGCCAGAAATAAATTATTCTCCGCGGCAAGCCGGTGAGAAATCTTGATCCATAAACCGCATCGGCATTGTCTTTTAAAAATGGCGCCAAAAGAAGGGGGTAGTCTTCTGGGTTGTATTCAAGGTCAGCATCTTGGACAATAACCGCCTCGCCGCTAGTTTTTAAAAACCCTGTTTTTAGGGCCGCTCCTTTGCCTTTATTTTTGGAGTGGTAATAAACTTTATATTTTTCCTTATTCTCTATTTTTTTTAAAATTCTCTGCGTGCCGTCAGAAGAGCCGTCATCAACGATAATAATTTCTTTTTCAATTTGATTAATTTTGGCCTTTTCTACTCTTCTTAGAACTTCTATGATTGTCTCTTTTTCATTGAAAACGGGGATAACGATGGAGATTTTTGAAAGTTTCATTTTGGCAATGGGTTTTCATAAGCTTCGTAAGAAAAGTTATTTTTTAGCCGATAAAAGAAAAAATAAGAAAAGGGATTGCCCGCGGAAGTGTGCTGGTCCCAAGAAAGATGGAAAAAATAAGCCCAAACCGACCATTCCAGGCCAAAAATCCCCCACCTTCTTCCTAAAATTCTTAAGGTGAGCCAAAAAATAAGCAAATATTCCCAACCATGGAGGGGGACAAAAACCTTTTTATTTCTTAAAACATAATATTCGGGGTTAAAAAAATTTTTAAGATGAAAAGAAAAATTGAATAAGTTTTTTTTAATCGTTTTCTTCTCCATTTTCTTAAAAAAGCAATAAAAATAATCGGCCAAATGGTCAGCGTCGATAAGAAAACCCAAGGCAAGGCACGAAGGGAAGAACCAAAACGAGCCAAAAAGCCAGAAAAGGCAAAAGGCAACAAGGAGACAAAAACCAAGATGAACCAATTCGTCTTTTAAAAGCGCCATATTAAGAAAGTATTAAGTATTATGTGGCTGGGACATAATCCCCAGTGCTATTGCAAATTTAATTCAATGTTATCTTAAATTAAATTTAGGATCAAAAAAGGTTAAAAATTATTCTAATTGCTCTAATTATTCTAATTGACCTAAAGAATACCCAAATCCCAATCCCCAAAATTAGAATCAACTAAAAATAATCCGCCCCGGGCGGACTGGGGTTTGGCCTTTGGGATTTATTTAGATTAATTCGGTTGATTAGAATAATTAGGGTAATTTACCCCGCCGGTGGTGGGGTTATGATGACGAATTATGCCCCAGGCGCCTAATAAATTATATAATACTTGATATTTTTAATTATCTTCCCTCTTCCCCTATTAATTTTACCCCCACGCTTCCGAAAGTTTGGCTCTTTTCTTCGGGCGGGATGCTGATTCGCCAAATCTTTCTTTCTCCCTCGTTTGTTTTTTCTAATCCATAGTAATTCAGAAAATAATCAAAGCCAGCTTCATCGCCTAAGGAAGCCTGGTAACGAACCTCTACTTTATTTTTAGAACTTTGGGCGGCCAAATAGGCAATTGCCTTATCTTTTTCATTTAGGTTAGCCATAACGGGAGCCGTTTTTTGAATTGCTTTCGGCAGCCAAAGAAAAACTAAAAGAAGAACAAAAAATAACCGCCTTAACCTTGAACCAGAAATTAAAAATAAAGTTAAGATTAAGATAAAGAAGGGCAGCAGAAAATTAAAATAGTATTCTGATGGTCTTTGGCCATAGAAGGAAAAACCTAGCAGAACGATAGGATAAAGCCAAAAAAGGCTTTTAAAAAAATTTTTGTCAAAAGAAGTTTTTCTTTTCTTTATCAGCCAAAGATTTAAGAGAATAAGGGCAAAAGTTAAGGGCAGCCAAATTTCTTTTTGCCCCCAAAAACCGCTTAAAAAATTAGTTGCCACCGGCGGCCAAGCAAAAAAATTGCCCCCCTCGCCCCTTCCTAAAATAAATTGCTTCAAAAGATTAAAATTTAAAAAATTATGCTTGAGGTCAAAAAGAAGCAAGGGAGTAAAGGGAAGAAAAAACCCTAAGGCGGCCTTGAGAAGATTTTTTCCCGCTAATTCTTTTTGCCAGAAAAGAAACAAAAAAACAAAAGGAATAAGAAAGATTGCCTGAAAATGAAAATTAATCGCTAAAGAAAGTAGCAGGCCTAACCAAAAATAGCTTTTTTTAAAAAGAGCATACCAAATTAAAATAATCATCAGGGGGATAAGGGCCGGATTCCAGGCGGTGGTTTCAATTGCGGCCGGATTAATAGCCCAGAGGAAAAGAAAGACGAGCGCTGCCCTTTTCCCCCAAATGTTTTTAATAACCAAGTAGCTCACAAAGAAAAAAACAAGGTTTAGGGCAACCAGAAAATAGATAATCGCCCGCGGATGGCCGCCGGTGAAAAAATAAAATGGCGCTAAAAGATAGTAGAAATAAGGGCCAAGAAAAAATCCTTGCGGTCCCAAAACCCTTGGTCCAATAAGGCTTAAATCACCGGAGAGAATTTTTTGGACTTCAAAAGCATCCCGTTGCTGATCCCAGTTGAAACCAGTTCGTTGCGGTAATTGATAAAAACGAAGGAAAGAAAAAAACAAAACGAGTAAGAGGAGAATTGACCTTTCCGTTTTGTCTTTTCCTAAAGAAAAAAAGTAATTTGTCGCCAAAAGGACAAGCCAAATAATTAAATTTATTAAACTAATCGCATTAAAAATTTTTTCTGTTGGCGACTGAACAATGCGCCAACTAAGAATATTTTCTCCTTTTTTTAAAGGAACGTTGCTTAGCCTTAGTCTCCCCTGTTGGTTTTCTATTTGGTCTATTTCTTCGCCGTTAAGCTTAAGATAATAGATATTGGGGAAGTATTCTAAATTTAGCCTGATAGCCGCTTCTTTTTCTTCCGGCCATTCAAATTTTACCGTTCCAAGGCTATTGCCTCTTTCAAGGTTGTAGGGAACTTCTTTATCGTCAATTAAGAGAAAAGGATCATCAAAGGAACAGGCCCTTTTTGCTTCCCTGTTGATGATATCGTCACCGAAAGTGGTAGTGCTATAGCGATGTTCGTGATTAATTTCAAAATTAAGATACCTTCCCGGTAGGTCTAGGGGTTGTGGCAGAAGGTGATTCCGGTTGCCGTAGATAGCCAATAAGGACAACAGCAAAAAGAATGCCAAGGCGATTTTTTTGTTTTTTATTTGTGAAAGCCAAAATCCAGCCAAAGAAGCGACGGTAAAGCTGGTTATCCCCAAAATTCGCCAAGGGAATTGAATGCTCTGAAGAAGAGGGATACTTTCCCAGATAAAAATTGAAGGTTTAAGCATTAAAAAAATGGCCAGGCAAGAAGTTAAAAACCAAAACAAAATAATTTTTCTCTCGCTTTCCTTAAAATTTTTCTTGATAAGCCAAAGAAAAATACTTATTGCTGCCAAACCTAACATCAGCCATTGGGCATATCCCAGCATAAACGACATTCCGTCATTCTCAACTCCCGCCATTGAATAAAAATAGTCCCAGCGAGAGCGAATTAATTGCCTTAAGGTAGGGAAATGCTCCTGATAATTAACCGTTTTCAATTGGCTTAGCTTTACCTCATCTATCTCAAGAAAAACTGGTCCCCAAAAAAAGGCGCTTAAACCAAAAATAGATAAAACAACTAAGAAGATCAGGGCAGTTCTTTTTTTGTCTTTTGACGAGAAAATTGGCCAAAATTTTATTAAAAACCAAATAGCCAGAATGGGGAAAAGCAAAAAAGCAACTAAATGATGGCCAACAATTAATGCGGCTCCCGATAAGGCCGCGCCAAAGCCATAAAGCAGAGCCCCCTTTTCTTTTTGCTTTAATTTTTTTTCAAAGAGACTTAAAAAGTATAAAAAAATTGGCAAAATCGTATAAGCCACAAATTCGGGGCTAAAACGAACGAAAACAAGCAGGAAACGATAAGGAACAAAAAGATAGAAAATTGCCCCTAAGAAAGCTGACAAAGAATTCTTCGTCTCGTTTTTAAGCCAAAAGAAAAAGAATAAAGGCGCAACCGTGAAGCTTAAAATACAAATAGCCTTAAGTGAGAGGATGACATCATTAAAAAGCAAGTTAAATAAGAAAAGCAAATAATAAAAAAGAGGGTAGAAAAAGTTAAAAACAGGAATGCCGCAAAAATAGTTTAATTTTCCTGCCCAGCGAAGAGGGAAGTGCCCTTCTGATAAAGCCTGAATAGCTTCATAACTGCGAGCCAGATGATGATCGCCATCATGGGTGCTAAAAAAATGATAGGTAAAAAGGCCTTTAGAGCAATAAATTCCCAAGAGAAGGATAAGAAACGGCAGGATTATTTTTTTAGAAAAGCGAAGAGCTGATTTCATTGCCTTTTATCTATTTATTTTAAAGATTTTAATGCTTTTTTAAAAAGAAGACATTTATAACTTTATTATTTCTTGATAAACATTAAGCGTTTCCCGGGCGCATTTTTGCCACGAAAACTTCTTCGCCTGATTTAGGCTTTTTTGGGAAAGTTTTTTTCTCAAGACTTTATCTTCCCAAACTTTTTTTAAAACTTTCTCTAAGCTACCTTTCTGGTAGGGATTAAAATAAACTACTGCCTCGCCGCCAATTTCGGGAAGCGATCCCTGATTGGAGCAGACAACCGGACAGCCACAAGCCATTGCCTCCACCACCGGCATGCCAAAGCCTTCATAAAAAGAAGGCTGGCAATAGACAGTGGCTAGATTATAAAGAGGCGCTAAATCTTTTTCCTCGACAAAACCCAAAAGAAAAATTGACGACAATTTTTGCGCCTTTTTTTGCAGCCAAGCTAAATCCTGATTTTCCGGATGGTTTTGATCATAATTTTTGCTCACTGCCTGTTTGCCAACAATTGCCAAAGGGACGCCGATTTTTTCACAAGCCTTAACCAAGCCGGGGACATTTTTATTCCAGTTGACATCGCCAACATAAAGAGCAAACTTTTCCGGCAGGCGATATTTTTCTCTAACTTTTTTAAGACTTTCCGCTTTTATTTTTTTAAATTTTTCTCCTCCTCCCAAATAAATTACAAAAACTTTTTCTGCCGGATAACCAACAAAGTGGATAATGTCCTTTTTAGAATTCTGGGAATCGGTGATAATTGCCTCTACTCTCTTTAGTTTTCTTTTTTGCCGAAGCCAGTTAATTTTTCCCCTTATTCCCGTTGGGTAATATTCAGGAAAAACCAACGGGGTTAGGTCATGAACGGTTACCACCAAAGGGGTATTTTTCTTTTCGGGAAGAGTGGGGAAAAAGATGTCAAAATAAGGGTAGTGGATTAAAGAAAATTGCTTAATTGTCGAATTATTAAATTGCCGGTCGATTAGATTTATTTTAAATTGGGAATATTTTGGATTATTTTCCGTTTCTTTTTTTAAAGCCTGAAGCAAATTCCGGGTGTAAAAACCTACGCCGCGAAAACGGTTGGCGTCCTTAAGCGGAGAGATATCAATCCCGATTTGGTTTCTTTTTTCCATAAGCCTATTAGTTTTTTCCCTCTATTTTTTTCTTTAGTTTTCCAATGTCATAAATTTCCGCCAGAAGATGAACGCGATGACGATCCCAAATAAATGCTTCGGCGTATGGTTGCCACTTCTTGTGGCCCGGAGTAGTAATTAAAAGAGTCCTTTCAGGGAGATCTTTACTGCTAAGTAGCTCTTCGAGAGAAAAGCTTCCCAGTTGATATTTGCCCAACTGATATGGTTGAGTAAGGCCATAGGCGTCGGGTTCTGTTCTTTTAACATTTTGGATGTAGAAAGACGGGTCTATTTTTTGATAAAAAGCTAACGACAAAATCATTTCTTTACCTCCAATGTCACTTACTAAAATTTGGTTATAATCTTCTCCGTTTTCCTTAACATACTGGGCGACTTGAGTCACTTCTGTCCGCCAAAGATCATCATTGGTTTGGGTATAAACCCAAAAATAATTAATTAAGTAGCGGAGAGAAGTAAAAGCTAATAAAAAAAATAATAAAAAAACGGCTAAATTTTGGCCCTCCCTTTTCTTTAGAAAAGTTAGAAAGTATTCCACCCCTAAAATTATCGTTATCATTAAAAATGGCCAAAGAGGGAGGCTTCGCTGGGAGACAGGATTGCCTACTAAACTCGCTGGTATAGGAGCGAAAAAAAGACTTAATAAACTCAAAATTGCCCATTTTTCTTTTTTCTTAAATGTCCTTCGGAAAAGAGAAACTATTCCTAAAAGGAAAAAGGGAAGCAAAAATAAATAAAAGCTGCCCCAGCCTTCAGGAGAAACATTTTTCTGGTCAATATCTCCCTTTAAAAAAAGAAAATCAAAACCAAAGTGAGCAATAAAATTTTTTGCTATTCCTTCTATTCTTAAAATTGGTTTATTCCAAAAAATGTAACAGACTTTTGTTTTCCAGGGGTTTTTGAAAGTGGAAAGGTAGCAGTTCTGGCGAACATTGTCGATAATCAAGGCGTGACCAAAAACGATTCTTTGGCTTTCCTGCTCCAGCCTTTGGCTTCCGGCAGGGAAAAACAACTGCCAAAACATAGGCAAACCTGCTAAAAGAAAGACCAAGCCTAAAATGAAGACTTGTTTAAAAGTTTTAGAAAAGTTCTTTCTTTCTTGCCAAAGAATCAGTAGCAAAAAGCTTCCCGCTATTAAGGCGCCCACCACTCGATAGGCAGCATAGAAATAACCGGAGAAAGCCAGAAAAATTAAGCCCGAAATTGTCTTGATATTTAAAATCTTTTCTTGTTTTGTCTTAAATTCTTCTAGGAAAACAAGTAGCTGTACTACTCCCCACAAGAAAAAACCTAAAGCCACATTTGATTCAAAATAAAGACGACTAACTTGGAATCCCCAGGGCGAAAACCCCGCTATTGCTACCGCTAAAAGAGATAGGTATTTTTTTTGAGGAAAAATCTTCAAGAAAAAATAGCCTAAGGCAGCTACTGCCGCTATTCCTCCTAAAGCTGACGGTAAACGCGTCACAAACGTATTTAAAGGCAAGAAGTTTAATAAAAAAGCAATAAAATATTCTGAACCCGGAGGCTTATTATCTCCGAAAGATTTAAAAACGAGGGGGAATCTTTCTCCCCATTCATCTTGGCCAGTTTTAAAGATTGAGTAGGCATTATAACCAATGGCCACCTCATCAACCATTATTCCCGGTGGTAATTGACCTAACTTATAAAAACGAAAGAAAAGCAAAATCAAAATAAGTGCTCCTGATAGAATTATATGAACAATCCTTTTAATCTTTTTTTTCTTCATGTTTTTTCTCCCAATACTTAATAAATGCGACGGGATAATGAAGTCCGGAGAAGAGGGCAAAGACAAAACCCGGAAAGCCATCAACAAAACCCTTATGCCGCAGGTAACGGGATAAAAATGCCCCGGTTCCCTTGGCTTCTGATTTTAAATAGTGCCAAAAATCAGGCTTTATCTTTAGGCTTTGAAGATACTCTTCGGCCGTCAACTCAGTATAGCGGTTAAATTTTACTAGATATTCGTTAAAGCTCGGATATGGGTAATGAAGGAGATGGCCGGAAAGCTGGCCTATTTTCCCCGAAGGAACGGCCATTTGTTCATGGACTGAGCGGCAGGGAAGATAGGCCTTCCCCTTTTTGAAAAACCTAATCACCGTGTCAGGATACTGGCCGCCCTTGGAAAGCCAATGGCCTAAAAAAAAATTTTTGCGCGGCAGGGAAAAAGCGTTAAGGTCGCTGCCTTTTTTAATTATTGCCAAAATTTCTTTTTTAAGCGCTGGCTCGACGATTTCATCGGCATCAAGCTGGAGGATCCAATCGCCGTGGCAGGCATCAATGGCCATTTGTTTGTTAATATGAAAAATTGGCTTGTTGGCGGTTTTAATCACCCGCGCCCCATGTTTTTTGGCAATTTCTCGGGTTTTATCGGTTGAGGAGCCGTCAACGATCACAATTTCCCCTACCCAATCTTTTACCGCCTCAAGGCAGGAGGCAATATTTTTCTCCTCGTTATAAGTGGCTAAGGCGACGGAAAGAGACATAAAAGAAAGTTAAAAGTATAAGTCCCCGCCCAAGGCGGGTCCGCCTCTGACCCCGCCGTGGCAGGGCTGGCGGAAAAAATTAAAAGTTAAAATTATCTCCCTTAGGGAGACAAATTAAAATTAAAAAAATAAACCAAAAACTTTTAACTTTTAACTTGAAATTTTGACTTTTGAATTAATTTATGACGATTTTCTATGATGGCAGTAATGGCTCGTCTTTATTTTATCATTTTCTACGCTACCCAGTAGCCCCGAAAGAAAAAGGCAGCCAAAAGAATCATCCCCAAGGTGCTAAAGATAAGATAAACTCTAAAAAGCCATTTTTGAGAAAGCAATTTTTCCAAAACCATAAAAGCGGGAAAGCAAACCAAAACATAGCGCGGCAAAGAGGAAAAAGTGCCGGTCAAAGCGGGAAGCAAATAAGAAAAGCTGGCAAATGTTAAAAAGCTGGCAGGAATTTGATACCCTTTTCTTTTCCACCAGCCAAGAAAAAGCAAGACCAAAAATAGGCAAGCAACTAGAAATTCAAACCAGACATTAAAATAAAGATACTGATGAGGATTAACGATGGTAATCATCTTTAAGTAGCGCCAGAAAACCTGAGGCAAAAGAATAAGCTTGGTGGTGGTTCTCTGCGCCCCAAAGCCGGCCTGGACACTGGCAAAACGAAGCCAGTCGCCAGTTCTAATTTTTAAATAAACGGCATAACTAATGAAGCCTAAGGAGCTTATCGCAATTGCTGCTAATTTTTTTCCATTTTCCTTCTTAAAAAGAGAATCCAGTTGCCAATGATTTTGTTCTAAAAACTCTACTAAAAGAGCCGGGAGCATAAAAACACCCACTACTCGCGTGGCCGAAGCAAAAGCAGCCCAAATACCGGCGCGAAGCCATTTACCCTTTTTGGCCTGAAAAAAAGAAAGAAAAACAAAAGACAAGAAAAGACTTTCGTTATAAAGGCAGGCAAAATAAAAGCTGGTTGGGAAAAAGAGAAAAATAAGCAATAAGCGATTAATGCTTTTTTCTTTATTTGTTTCTATTAAGAGCTGGAAGGCGTAAATCATCAGCAAAAAGGCAAAATTGGCCAAGAAGAAGCCGGCGTTTAAATAGCCTCTAAAAAAAGGGGCTAAAAATCTTATTAAAAGAGGAAAAAGGGGGAAGAAGGCCTCCTGAAGATAGCCATAACCGCCACGGGCAATGTTTAAATAATGAAAGCCGTCGAAATTTGCCCGTGACCAAATTAATGGTTTATCAAGCTCCTCACCAAAACCAGCTCCCCAATAAGATTCTGCCTGTTTTGGCAGCCTCTGCGAAAGGATAAAGGCAAGAAGTAAAATTAACTGGAAAAAGAAAAAGAATAATAAAGTTTTTTTTATTTTCCCCATTTTTAGGCTTCTCTATTGTTCTGGCGTTTCCCCAATCTCAAAAGCAATTTTACCATTAGGAAATTTAATTGTCTTTTTTATCCCCTCTTGGGGCAAATCGCCGGCTGAGCCAACAAAAAGAAGTCTGCCTTTTTCTTTTTTGGCAATCTCTAAAACAGAGTTTCCCGGATCGCTAAAATCAGGAAAATAAAACTTTTCGATCCGGTCTATTAAAACCCAGTTATGACGCTTTACCCGTTCTTTAATGGCTTGCTGATAGGCTTGGGGAGGATATTTTGTATAGAAGAGGAAAAAAATGTATGGCTCGCCGTAATCACGGGTAAAAAATACTTTGTCGTATTGTTCGCGATTTTCCCAAACATAAGAAACCGCCTCCTTATAGCCATATTGCCAATCGTGGGCATATTCCTTGGGGTACACTAAATAATATTGATGAAGATAAAAAACAAAATTGGCCAAAAAGAGGATTGTCATTCCCGCTAATATTATATATTGAAGTAATGGTTTTTTAATTTTTTTAATAAGCGTTATTGCTTCGGTAGCTCCTAAGGCGATCATAATTTGCCAGGCTGGCAAACCGCAGAAAGTTCGCAAGGCGTGGGGGTTAGCGTTAATTGTCATCGCTGTTCCTACTGGCGAGATCGAGATCTGCAGCAAAAGGAGCTGGCTGGGAAAATTTTTCTCCCTGATAGCTTTCTTTAAAGTAATTATTACTCCCCAAAGTAAAAATGGCGCCCAAAACCAGAGAAATTGCCCTAATCCCGGAACGCTTTGCTGGGTATGCTCAGCGCCGCTGATAAAGAGGAATGAAGGAGTAAAATGGGAAAAATAATATTTACCAAAATTCCAAACATAATGAGTTGCTTTGTTATGGGCTAAACGGGCGAAGCTTTGGGGCCATCCTCTTTCTAAAAGCTCGCCTCTTTTTTGGTTGATAGTTAAAACAAAACCCGGATCGTCTTGAATGCTAATTAATTGATAGCGACCCTGAACAACCGGCTGATGGTAGTTTAGCAAAAGAGGAACGGCAAAGAGTAAGATAATTAGCGCCCCGAGGAAAAGTCCTTTTTTATTTTTCAAGAACAAGCGGCGGTTTAAAAGAAAAGCAAAAGCAAAAAAAAGGGGGATAAAAGTCCGCGAAGAATTATAGGTGTAAACCGAGAGGCAGGCCATTAGAAAAGAAAGAGGCAGAAAAAACCACTTTTTCTCTGACTTAAGCAAAAAAAGAATTGAAAAACAAATTAAAAGTTGGGCAAGGCCAGCCTCAAAGGCAACGCGGGTAATCTGAAGATGCCAAATATCCACCGCAAGAATAAAGGCCGTCAGAAGGGCAATTTTTTCTTTTTTAAATATTTCTTTGGCCAAAAGATAAGCCGCCCAAACCCCTACCACGCCAAATAGAGCCGGCGCAAACCGCACTCCTACCTCATTTAAGCCAAAAATAGCCACCACGGGAATGGTGGCATAAATAAAAAGAGGCAATTTGTATTCTCCAAATGATTCGAAGCCCAAAAGAGGGAAAGGCACCCCCCATTCGTCCTTGCCGGTTTCTAAAATTGAGTAGGCATTATAACCAATGGCCACTTCGTCCCAGTTTAGCGAAGGCGGCACCTGGCCAATTTTATAAAAACGCAAAAATGCCGCCAAAATAAGTATCAGGCCTAGCCAGAAAGCCGGCTTCTTGAAGATTTTTTCTTTTGCCATACCTAATGCCTAGCGGCTAAAACCTAATTTATTATATCGTTTTTCCTCTCTTTGTTTTCTGCTTTTGTGCCATACTTAATACGTATTCCTGGGACATAATTTGTCATCCTGACTCCACCGGTGACGGGATATAAATTATTTTAATTATTCTAATTAACCGAATTTCTAAATAAATCCCAAATGCCAAACCCCAATCTGCCTAGGGCGGATTATTTTTAGTTGATTCTAATTTTGGGAATTGGGGTTTGGGTATTCTTTAGGTCAATTAGAATAATTAGAGCAATTAGAATAATTTTTAACCTTTTTTTGATCCTAAATTTAATTTAGGATGACGTCGAATTAAATTTGCAATAGCAGTGGGAATTATGCCCCCGTTACTTAATACATAATACTTAATACTTAATACTATTTTTTATCCCCACCAATATCCTCGTGTAAATAAAATCACTCCCGAAGAAAAAACTAAGAAAATAATAGCATAAATAAGGCTTTTGGCCGCTCTGTTTTTTTGGTCTATTTTTTCTGCCCAATAGGGGAAAAGCGATAAAGAAGCCAAAAGATAACGGGGCATGCTGGAAAGAAAACCGTTTAGAAGCGGCAAGAGGAAAGAAAGAGTCGAAAAAACTAAAACTGGCGAAATGGTTTTTTCCCGAAGCGCCTTTAGCCAGAGGAAAAAAAGCTTATTGAGGCCAACAAGCTTAGAAAAAATTCTAAAAGAATAACATAATAATTAAGAGAAGAAAGACCAGAGGGCGGAGAAAAAATCGTTTTAAGATAATTAAAAAAGGTAGTGGTTGGCAAAACAATGCCTGCTGGCCGACCCCAAGAACTTTGAGAAAAACCGAAAAGAAAAGGATTAGAAAAATTAATTCCTAAATAGAGCATATAGAGCAAAAGGCCCGAAGAGGCCAATAAGGGGAAACCTATTTTTTTAAAGACACTAATTTTCTTGTTTTTGGAAGCCTGCCAAAAAATAATTGGCGCTAAAAATATTCCCACTAATCGGGTGGCCGAGGCAAGGGCGGCCCAAAAAGAAGCCCAAGCGTATCTTTTTTGTTCTAAAAAATAAAAACTTAAAACGACAAAAAGCAAGAAGGGTAGCTCGGTGTAAAAAGCGTTGAGGAAAACTGCGCCGGGGAAGAAAAAGAAAAGAAAATCAATAGCCAAAATCTTATTTTTAGGATAACCCTTAAACTTAAGCAAGCTATTGCCAAAAAAAATCAAAAGGGGGAGAAAGAGAAAAATTATTAACTGGCCAGCCAAGAAAAGGTCGCCGCCGAAAAAGAAAGAAAAAAACTTAAGAAGAAGCGGATAAAGCGGGAAAAAGGCGAAAAGAGGGAAGTTCCCAGAGTAGCCATACCCACGACGGGCAATTTCTAAATAATGCTGGCCGTCAAAGTTTGCTGCTGACCAAAAAAGAAAATTTTTTGCCAAATCGGCGCTAAAAGATTTGAGGGGGCATAACGGGCAGGCAAAAGAAAATAGCCCAAGATAGCAATTAAAATCACCAGCAATCGCCAAAGCAGGCTGGAGCCTAGGGCAAATCGCCAGGAAGAAGGGTCTTTTTTGAAATTTTTAAACACGGTTATTATAAAAATACCAAAGGTGTAAACCCCCTTAATTCCCGTAGGGAATTTGGCGGGGTAAATATAAACCCACCTCTAAGGTGTAATTAATTTTTTCTTTTTAGAAATTGCAACAAAAGAAAGCAAAAAGATAAGCGAGGCAAGGCTGATATAATCGGCTGTTTTTTCAAGCTTCGTTCTCCCCCACTCTATCCTAACCTGATGATCTCCGGCGGGGACTTTAGCGGCAATTAAGCCTGTTTTTTCTTGAGGATAAAGGCTTAAAGGAGAAACGTCAATTTCTCCCTGCCAGGAGGGAAAATAAAATTTTCTAAAGACGATCTCTTTTCCCTCATCAAAATTGGTCGCTACCTCGCAAGAGAAGTCTTTACAGCCTATTGTATTGGTTAAATTAATTTTCTGATAATCATCTTTTGGCGCCCAGATAGGCAAAGTTTCGTTATGGCTAGTGGTAGTGCCCCCGGCTTCATTCGAATCAAGAATTTCCCTCTCGTTAAGATACGTTCCCGGCCGGGTATAATCAAAATAAGCAAAAAATACTCCTATAAAAAGAAGAAAAATAAAAGGCAGGATTATTTTTTCTTTTGGCGAAGATAAAAGCTCTTCTAAGAAAAAGGTAATTAAAAAGCAAAGAGAAAAATTTAAAAATCCTAAAAAACGCCAGGGAAATTGAATTCGAGAAAGAAAAGGAACATATTGCCAGAGAAAAGAGGAAGAACGATTCATTAAGAATATAAAAAGAAAAGAAGAAAGGAAGAAAAAAGAAAGAGCAAGATTTTTCCGATTTTTCCAAAACTCTCTTTTACTTTTGACCAAACGTATTAAAAAAAGAATAATAGCCGATAGAGAAAGAAAAAGATGAGGCAAGCCAATTTGGAAAGAAATTTCATCGTTTTCGCCCGGATAGGAATAACCATGGCCCCACGGAGAATAAATTAACTGCCTTAAGGTAGGAAAATGATCCCACCAGTAGGAAGCTTTTTCGTGGGCTAAATGGACATATGACATTTCTCCTAGGGCTGGTACCCAAAAAAAGGCGCTTAAGACTAACGATAATAAGAGGATCGTAATCGCTTTTTTCGCTCCCTTTCTATTCCTAACTAAAATTGAAAATGAAAAAACCATCAGCCAGGGAGTCGCCAAAAGAGCGGCAATATTATGAGATAAAATTAATGATCCCCACAGGGAAACCGCCAAAACAAAATAACGAGTTTTCCCTTCTTCTAAAATGGCCTTTGTGACTGCCCAAAAAACTGCCGGCAAAAGAGAGAGGGCCAAAATTTCAGAAAAGTCTCCGCGCACAAAAAGATCAAGAAAAGTATAAGGAGCATAAACTGTTAGCGCCGCTCCTAAAAAGCTCGGTAAGGGAGCAAAAAAAAGTTTAAAGAAAAGAAAACTAAAGAAAAAGAAAAAAAAGCAGGAAAAAGCCGCCACTAATTTTAATGAAGAAGCAAAAGAAAAGCCTAAAAGGTGGAATCCTTCGCCAAAATAATAAGACAGGGGAGAAAAAAAGTTAAAAACCGGCGCCCCCAAGCCGTTGGCTAAACCAGCCGCCCAACGGGGGGGAACAACGCCTGCTCTAATCGAACGGTCAAGCTCAACCAAACGAATCAGGTGGAAATTGCCATCGTGGGTTTTGGGGAAAACAGGTTTTAAAAAGTAGAGATGGTGAACCGACCAGGCTAACATGATCAAAACTAAAAAGAGAAGGGGCAGAAATTTTTTAGCCTGTCCTAACCGAATAGCAGCGTTTAAAAGAAAATGCTTTAAGAAGCCATGGAATTTTTTGCTACTCTCAACTAGGTAGCGGTTAACCTTTTGCGGCTCTTTTTTCCCGCTTTGGCCATGATGGTGAATAATTTTTGCCGTTGGCAGGTAATAAACAGCAAAACCGGCTTTGCCAACGCGGCGACAATAATCTAAATCTTCATAATACATAAAATACTTTTCGTCAAATTCGCCAACCACATCATAAACGGCGCGGGGAATAAGCATCGCCGCCCCCACTACCGCCTCCACCTTAACCGGGTTTCCCCCCCGAGGAAGATATTTTCCAAAAGCCCCTTTTTGCCCTAACCAATACTCCTTAATCG
>JAGPNC010000037.1 GCA_018052565.1 Candidatus Shapirobacteria bacterium
AACGCCTTATTCTTATTCTCCTTGATGCTTTTGGCTTCCAAAATTTTAAGAACCAGCAAAGTCAATTTCGCTTCCTTACCAACAAAGCAATCGTTTCTCCTCTTACTTCCGTTTTCCCCAGCACCACTGCCGCCGCCCTTTCCACTCTTCATACCGGGGTTTTGCCTAAAAAGCACGGTCTTATTGAATGGCACCTTTATCTGCCGGAAGTTGGCCAGATAATCACCACTCTCCCTTTTTCTTTTTCGTCATCTTGCCAAGACGAGCTTTTAAAACAAGGTTTTTCGCCAAAGCTGCTTTTAAATCAAAAAACTATTTTTCAAACTCTTGCCCAACAAAAGGGCGTCCGTTCTTTTACTTTCGTCAAAAGAGATTATGCCCGTAGCACCTATAGCAAAATTTCTCAAAAAGGCGCCAAAACCATTGCTTATCAAGGGCTAACCGATCTTTTTGTCAATCTTAAAAATGTTTTCCAACATCAGGCGAAAAAATCCTCACCCGCTTATTTTTATGCTTATATTGACTCTCTTGATTCTCTTGGCCACCAGTATGGCCCCCAAAGCGAGGCTTATCAAGAAGAAGTAAAAAGAATCGCTTGGTCTTTAAAAAACATCTTTTTATCAAACCTCTCCCCTAAAGAAAAAGAAAAAACACTTCTTATCATCACCGCCGATCATGGCCAAATAGATATTGACCCGCAAAAAAACTTTTCTCTCAACCGCTTCTTAAAACTTAAAAAGAATCTAAAAACCAATCCAATGGGTGAAAAAATTCTTGCCACCGGCGGACCGAGAGATCTTTTTTTTCATCTTGAAAAAGAAAAAATCCCCGCCACTCTTTTTTACCTTCAAAAAAAACTAGGCAGCGCCGCTTTTGTTTATTCTTTAAAAACTGCCGAAAAAATGGGTTTTTTCGGACCGGGAAAAACTTCAAAAAGATTTCGCCAACGCGCCGGCGACATTCTCATTCTTCCTCGCGGCAAAACCATTTTCTGGCTGGAAAAAGAAAAAAGAAAAAAGCCGCCTAAATTAGGCCATCATGGAGGCTTATCTGCCGAAGAAATGCTTATTCCCCTAATCGCCACCAATCTTTCACATCTTTCTTAAAACCTCAAGGCCTAAAATACCCAAACCTTCTTCCAAAATCTTTGTCGTTAAGGCGGTTAGGCCCAAACGAAGGCTTTCTTTTTCCCTCTCTTCTTGTAAAATCTGGTGTTGGTTGTAAAAATGATTATAGTTTTGAGCTAATTGATACAAAAAGTCAGCGACAAGATTGGGAGAAAATTTTTGCGCCGCCTCGGAAATCACCTCATCCCAATGGCAAGAAAGTCTAACAATTGCTAACTCTTCTTGATTAAGCTGAATTTTCGGTAAATTCTCAAAACTTCTCCTCCTGCTTTTCTCAAGCACCGAAAAACAGCGCGCCGCTGTATACTGAAGATAAGGGCCAGAGTTTCCTTCTAAGGTAAGCATCTTTTCCCAGTTAAAAATAATATCCGTCCGGGGGTTTTGCTTTAAATCATTATATTTAACCGCTCCTATCCCTACTGCCCGGGCCACTTTTTCTTGCTCTTTTGGGGAAAGCTTCTTGGCCACCCCCGCTTCTGCTGTTAATTTTCGCGCTTTCTTAATTGCTTCTTCCAAAACCGCTTCTAAATGAATTGTTTTGCCGCTCCGGGTGGAAAATTTGCCTTCTAAACCTAAAATCATCCCGTGCGCCACATGAACTAAGGCTTCCGGCGAGCAATAGCCCAAAAGCGAAGCAACCGAAAAAAGCTGTTGAAAATAGAAAGCTTGGTCCGCTCCCACCTCATAAATAATTAAATCGGGCCGCCAGCGCTCCTGCCGATATTTAATTGTCGCTAAATCGCGTAAAAGATAGGTGGTTGCCCCGTCTGATTTAACTAACATTGCCGGTGTTTCCTCGCCGGGCAGGAAAATCACTTTCGCTCCCTGACTCTCGCAAAGTAATCCCTTTTCTTGGGCATCGGCAATTACCGCCGCCATTTTATCCTGATAAAAACTTTCCCCTAAAAAAACATCAAAAGAAATACCAAGCATTTTATAAACCCGGCTAAATTCTTTCATTGATAAATCGACAATCTTTTGCCAAATTTTTCTTGCCTCCCGATCGCCCTCCTCAAGCCTTTTAAACCATTCTCTTGCCTCCTCTTTTAAACGAGGGTTTTTCTCTGCCTCCCGATGAAACTCAACATATAGATTTTCTAAGTCTTCAATGGTTAAGTCTTTCAATCCTTTATTGTCGTCGTTCTGACGAAAGTCAGAATCCAGCTTTGGTTTGCCTGCCCTGCGAGATTTTTTAGATAAACCTCGCCGTTTAACCTGATAAAGCAAAACCCCAAATTGCGTCCCCCAATCACCCAAATGATTATCGCCAATCACTTTATAACCCAAAAAAGCATAAAGATTATAAAGCGCCTGGCCGATAATGGTGGAGCGCAAATGCCCCACGCCAAAGGGTTTGGCAATATTAGGCGAAGAATAGTCAACAACGACCGTTTTCCCCTCCCCTGTTTTAGAAACCAATCTCTCCCTTGAGGAAATTATTTCCTCGCTTGCTTTCAAAAGAAAGTTTGGCTTTAAATAAAAATTGATAAATCCCGGGGGGGCCACTTTAATTTCCTCAACAAACAACAAAGAAGAAAGTAAAGAAAGTTCTTCTTTAATTTTTTGAGCAATGTGAAGTGGTGGTTGATTTAATTTTTTCCCCGCCAAAAGCGCCGCATTAGTAGCATAATCACCAAAAGAGGACAGCTTAGGCGTTTCTAAAGAAAAATTAACCGCGGGAACACCCAAAGAAGCCAGCGAATCTTTAATTGCCTTAGAGATTTCTTTCTTAAAATTCATATTTTCTCTTTCTTATTCTACCACTATTCTTCTATCCACCACCGCTGGCCGTTACTTACCACCACCACATCGCCATCTTGATCGGTCCGCTTTATCAACAGGCCCTCTCTCTCAAGCTGTTCTCTTAAAATCTGATGAGGATGACCCCACGGATTTTTCCCCACCGAAATAACCGCCAAAAGAGGTTGGGCTTCTTCCAAAAACTCATCGGTAAAAGCATACTTTGAGCCATGGTGGGCCACTTTTAAAACCTCAACCGGAGAAAAAGAAGCTGTGGCTAAAATCTCCGGTTGAATCCGACTATCGGCATCACCGGTCAAAAGCAAGTCAAAATTACCAAAAGAAATCCGCGCCACTAAAGAAAAATCGTTCAAAGAAATCTCTGGGGCTAAAACTTGATCCACTAAAATCTCTTTTGATTGATAAAGATCGGCCTCAGAAACCTTATCGGCTGATAGTTTTTTAAA
>JAGPNC010000004.1 GCA_018052565.1 Candidatus Shapirobacteria bacterium
TAAATAAGTTTAAAGCCAACCGTAGATCGTCCTGGCTAAAATACCATATTGTTTTGCCAAAAGGGAAGTCTTTTGCCCGGCTTTGACTTTAATAAAAATTTCTCCCTTATTTCTTTAGGGATGGGTTCAAACATACAGGCATATCTGCACTCTCAGGCAAAGATTTAGTGTCTGATATACCGGAAACCTGTCAATAGGCAACCAACTCTTAGTCTACTATGGCGCCGCCGATCAGGTGATAGCGGTAGCTTCCGGCTCTTTTAAGAAATTAACCCAAAGTCTCAAGAAAGCGCTGGGAGGAGAAGAGTATTAAGTATCAAGTATAAAATAATCTCAAAGCTCAAGTCAGATAAACTCAGATGACAAATGTCAAATGGCATCCGCCAGCTGGCGGATTGCGTTTTGTGATTTGAGTCCCTTGTGGTTGGGACATAATTCGTTATCATGACCCCACCAACGGCGAGGTAAGTTATTCTAATTATTCTAATTAACCTAATTATTATAAATAAATCCCAAATACCAAACCCCAATCCGCCCTAGGCGGATTATTTTTAGTTATTAGTTTGAGGATTGGAATTTCTTCGGGTCAATTAGAATAATTAGAGCAATTAGAATAATTTTTAACCTTTTTTTCGATCATAAATTTAATTTATGATAACGTTGAATTAAATTTACAATAGCAGTAAGAATTATATCCCGGCCAATTAATACTTAATACTATTCTTCCCCAAATACTTCTGCCGTATAGGAGAAAAGCTCCGTCTGGGGGTGGCGCCAACAGCCCGCCGGCAGACCGGCCTTCTCAAGACAAAGCTGGTCTAAAAACTCTTCCCTCTCCCAGCCGGTTTCTTTGGCCACTTGAGGCAAGAAAGTCGCACTTCGATTGCCATATTTTAAATAAACGCCGTGCTTGCCCATTTCGATTTCTTCAATCGAATTAATCTTTTGCAATGGCGATAAAACAGAAATTTCTATTTTTACTTTATCCAACTCCTCAGGAGTAAGGGGCGGAAAACGAGGATCATCAAAAGCGGCCGCCAGAGCCATTTTCTCCACCTTCTCCCAAAGAGGCTCATTGGCGGAAAAATCGCCAATACAACCCCGTAGTTGGCCTTCTTCTTTTAAGGTTACAAAAACGCCCCGCTTTTGCGCCAACGCCGGGGTAGGAGGCGGTTGGTCAGGCACTTTTCCTTTTTCAAAATAGCTCTCAAGCACCTGCCTTGCCCAGGAGAGAAGCATTCTTTTCCCTTCTTGGGAAAGTTCTCCTTGAGCTTTGTCTTCCCCGCTTTGGCTAATCAACTTTGGCATCTTTAGCCAAAAAGCAATCGCGGCGTAGCCAACAGCCTGATCGGTCTGCCCGGTAATTTCCCCAGAATTAGTTAAGGAAAAAAGTTTTTGCTTTGCTGTCCCCAAAATTTGGCCCACCTTAAGCCCTACCCGAATAGCTTCTTCTCCACAAGCAAAAGTGGCCACCTGTGGATAAGTTCTTCCCAGCTCCTTAAGCGTTTTTAAAAAGAGCTCTTCTTTGCCGGAAAGAATCGCCGCCACCGTTTGCTCATCAACCGTCCGAGCCAAATCAGCCGGGGGATAGTGAGAAAGATCAGAGGAAACCACCAAAAGAGTTTGCTCATTAAAAATATTGCTTATTTTTTGCGCTAATGACGCCAAAACATTCTCGTCTGTTTGGCCAAGCAGGATAGGGATAATTTTAAAGTTTTCCCCTAAAACTTTTTGCAAAAAAGGAAGCATCACCTCTAAACAATGCTCGTTTTGGTGAGGCAGGCGGTTAACCACAATCCCCGTCTCTTTATCTTCAAGACGGGTAATTTTTTCCCGATCCAGCGCCACCTTACCTAAGGGAGTCTGCCAAAAATCGCCGCCGTCAATGGCGGCGCCCAAAAAATAAACCTGGTGAGCCGGTCCCAAAAGAATCACGGTTTTAAAATTCCCCTCCCTCACTCTGGCAAAAGCCTGAGCCGCTACCGCCCCCGAATAAGGATAGCCCGCGTGGGGGACAATCAAAAAATTAGGCGCTTTTTTTCCCTCCTTTAATGGCCCTGCTTTGGCCAAAAAAGACGCCACTTGCTCGGCCAGCGCTTCTTTCTCTGCCGGATAAAACTGACCAGCCACCGCCGGTTCTCTTATTAAAATTTTCTCCATTTTTTCTTTTGCCTTCAACGCCAAGGCTACTGCCAACACCACCAATAATCCTACCAAAATCAAACTGCCAATGATTACCTTTTTCTTCATTAGCCTCTTGCTTTATTGTATAATATTAAGACAAAGAAAGTATCAAGTATTAGGTATTAAGTATTAAGTATAAAAAAACAAAAAACAATTAGCTACAAGTTGTCTAAAAAAGCATAACAGTTATTGCTAAAAATGGAAAAACGAGAGCAAAAAATCAAATCATTCACAGACTTAGTCGCCTGGCAAGAAGCACATAAGTTGGCAATCTTAATCTATAAAGTGACTAAAAACTTTCCGAAAGAAGAAATTTATGGTTTAACTAACCAAATCCGAAGAGCGGTAATTTCTATTTCTTCAAATATCGCCGAAGGATTTTCTCGCCAATCAAGGTTAGAAAAAAGGCAGTTTTATTACCAAGCGTTGGGATCCTTAACCGAACTCCAAAATCAGCTCCTTTTAGCTAAAGATGTTGGGTATTTAAGCGAAGATAACTTTCAGGAAATTGCTAATCAAACTGTCACCGTTAGCAAGTTAATAAATTCCCTTATTAAATTTGTCAGAAATACTTAATACCTAATACATAATACTTAATACTACCCGTGGACAAGCGTTACCAACCCCAACTTGTTGAGGAAAAAATCTACCGGTTTTGGGAAGAGGAGGGATTCTTTACCCCCAAAATCGAAAAAGGGAAAAAGCCGTTTGTAATTACCCTCCCGCCGCCGAATGTTACCGGCGGCCTTCATGCCGGCCACGCGATGTATGTAATCGAGGATATTATGACCCGTTATCACCGGATGAAAGGCGATCCCACTCTTTGGCTACCGGGTTTTGACCACGCCGCTATTGCCGTTGAATACTTAGTTAATCAAGAGCTAAAGAAAGAGGGCAAGACAAAGCAAGAAATCGGCCGGGGGGAATTTTTGCGCCGGGCTCAACAATTTGCCAACCAATCGCGCGACTATATCCGTCAGCAGCTCAAGCGATTAGGCTTTTCTCTCGACTGGTCGCGAGAAGCCTATACCATGGACGAAAAGCGCTCTTTAGCGGTAAAAACAGCTTTTAACAATCTTTACCAAAAAGGACTGATCTACAAGGGTGATTATCTGGTTAACTGGTGTCCGGACTGCCAAACAGTAATTTCTGACTTAGAAAATATTTATGAGGAAGAAAAAGGCGTTCTTTATTATCTTTCTTATGGCCCGATCACCATTGCCACCACCCGGCCGGAAACCATTTTTGCCGATGTGGCCGTGGCCGTTCATCCCAAAGATTCCCGTTTTAAAAAACTGGTTGGCCAAAAAGTGCCCCTACCTTTAACCAACCGTTTAATCCCCGTTATCATCGACGAGGCGGTTGACCAAAAATTTGGCAGCGGTGCCCTAAAAATCACCCCTGCCCATGACCCTACCGATTTTGAGGTTGGCCAACGCCACCGTCTTCCCGCTCCTAAGGCAGTTGACGAAAAAGGCTGTCTCACCAATCTGGCCGGTCCTTTCGCCGGATTAAAAGTAGACGAAGGAAGAAAAAGAGTGGTTGAAGCTTTGCGCCAAAAGGGATTTTTGAAAAAAGAGGAGCCAATTATTCACCAGGTCGGCCATTGCCAGCGTTGCGGTACTACTACTGAAACCACCATTTCCCAACAATGGTTTTTAAAAACCAAACCCTTAGCCCAAAGGGCGATTAAGGCTGTTAAAAGCGGCCAGGTAAAAATTATTCCCAAGCATTTTGAAAAAAGTTATTTCCACTGGCTTGAAAATATCCACGACTGGTGTATTTCCCGCCAGCTTTGGTGGGGCCATCCTCTCCCGGTTAAAGGTGAAACTGATGTTCTCGATACCTGGTTTTCTTCCTCGCTTTGGCCAATTTCTGTTTTTGGCTGGCCCAAAAAAACCACTGACTTAGCTTATTTTTATCCTACCACTGTTCGCGAGACTGCTTACGACATTCTTTTTTTCTGGGTTGCCCGGGAGATGATGATTTGCCAGGAGCTCACCGGTAAATCTCCTTTTAAAATTATTTACCTTCACGGCCTAGTGCGCGATGAGAAGGGACGAAAATTTTCTAAAACTAAAAAAATCGGCTTTGATCCACTGGAGATAATAGAGCAATATGGCGCTGATGCCTTACGCCTAGCCTTAGTTTACGGCACGAACGCTGGCCGCGATCTCTTAATCTCCGCCGATACTGATAGGGTTATCAGCATGCGCAATTTTACTAACAAAATCTGGAATGCCGCCCGATTCATTCTAATGAATCAAGAGGCTCAAGCCTCAAGCCCCAAGACTCAAGGCAAATTAGAAATTCTCGATTTTAAATTCCAAAACAAAGACGATCGGCAGATACTTTCTTCCCTGAAAAAAACAACCAAAAGCGTTACTAAAAAGATGGAAAATTACCGTTTTGGCCAAGCCGCCGAAGAGCTTTATGGCTTTTTTTGGCATGAATTCTGCGATGTCTATCTTGAACAAGCCAAAAAAAGACTTTATGATGAGAGTGACCCCAAAGGGCGAAAAGAAACATTGATAGTTTTAACTTTTGTTTTAAAAGAAAGCCTGAAGCTGCTTCATCCTTTTATGCCTTATGTGACCGAGGAGATTTGGACTAACCAATTGAAAGAACCAAGGCCCTTAATTATTTCGTCCTGGCCAAGAAAGGTCACGGGAGGGCATTAAATATCAACTCATTTAGCAGTATTGATGAAGGAATAAATTATAAACACTAAGCTCTAAGTCAAAAATTAAAATTTAAAAGTTAAAATTGCAAGTTAAAATTAAAAATTTTGAATTTTTCATTGGACTTTTGACTTTTTTCGCCAGAGGCGCACCCGCCTTGGGCGGGAACTTTTGACTTTTAACTTTCTTAATAAAGGGGGTGAAAAGCAATGGAAAATCCTTTAAAAGAAATCATTAGAAACGCTACCTTTTTAGCCGTTATTCAGGGGTTCCTTTTTATTATTTTAGGGGTTATCAGCTTTATCCACCCCAAGGTTCTTGTGGCCTTAGCGGCGGCAGCATTTTTAGCCACAGGGATCGTTTCTCTTTACTACGGCTGGCGTATTAGAAACTTTTCTAAAAAAGCGGAAAAGTTTTGGAAAAAATTTGGCGGCGAGGAATAAAAAAAGCTTAGAGATTCAAAAGCCTGCCAAGAGCAAGAGGAATTTCGCCCACTAAGTCATCGGCGTTAAAAAAAGGGCCTACCTTTTGATAAAGTTGGTGGGCGGCCATCTTGGAAATAAAAAGAGCGGTCGCGGCGGCCTCAAGAGAAGGTTTTTGCCCAGCAAGAGCTACAGCCAACCCCGCCAAAGCGTCACCCATGCCGCCTTTTTCTAATCCCTCGTTGCCGGGGCCAACCACCAAACAAGTTGTGCCGTCGGTCACCAGCGAATAATCTTCTTTAGTCAAAAGAATCGCCGCGTGTTTTTGCGCTAAGGAAACCAATATTTTTTCTTTTTCCGCTGTTGACTTTTTTTCCAAATCTACCCCAAAAAGAAGCCGGTATTCTTCAAAATTTAGCGTTAAAATCGCGCCGGACGGAATAAATTTTTCCTCCATCACCTGAAGCGAACCGGCATCAATCACCCATTGCTTTTGGGGAAATTGGGACAAGAGACCTTCGGTAATCTTCTTGGTTAATCTTCCCGCCTCATCGTCAAAGCGTTTTCTCTCATATTTTTTGCTCTCTTTTTCTCTTCCAAAACGCATCAGGCCCGGCCCGATTAAAACAGCCGTTGATTTTTTAATATAATCATTAACTTCCCCAAGAGGGACCCAAATAAAGGAAAAAAGCCGGCTTTTAATTTTAGCCGCCACTTCTCCCACTTCGGGCTCGGGGGAATAGAAAAAAACCATCTGGTTTAATCGCGAGGCAACTTTTAGCGCCAAAAGAGGAGCGCCATGGAAAAGACGAGAGCCCCCAATAATAGTGGTTTGGCTTTTTAAAAATTCTTTCCGCCCAAGAAAAGCCCTTGCTTGTTCTTCCCCAAATTCTTCTGCCATTGCTTTTAGTATAACACCCAGGGGGGTAATAGATAGTATTAAGTATTGCGTATTAAGCAAAATTCAAAAGTTAAAAGTTTTTTACTTTTGAATTTTGACTTTTAACTTTTTTTATACTTGCTGCTTGACACTATTTCCCAAAACGCCCTAATGATAAAATTATCATGTATGGCAAAAGAGGAAAAGAAAGAAAAGGGGGCTCAGCTCGCATTATTACCGCATTATTACCGCATTATTACCGAAAACTTTATTAAAAAGCCTATTTTCCCGAGCGTTTTGCTTTTGGCGCTTTTCGTAATTTCTTTCTCTCTTGCTCCTCGAGGTCGCTTCTATGAAGCAAAAAGGGAAATAATCCGAAATCCTCAGAATTTCTCTGCCCATTTGGTTTTGCTTGATGAACTTATCTTGGCAGGCGAATTTGAGAAAGCCGAGAAAGAAATTAGTTTTTTGGAAGAAAATTATTTTAAGCTGAAAGAAGAAGAAAGGGAGCGGTTTTGGCAGAAAAACCTTGCTTTTTGGGAAGAAAATCCGACGAGGCAAGAAAAGTTAATCGAAAATTGGCAAAAATTTTTAGAAAAAAATCCGGATTATAAAATGGGGTGGCTGACGCTTGCTTATTACCAGCAAAAAGCAACCAAAGAAGATGAGGTAAAATTTTCACTTCAAAAAGCCTACGAACTTGATCCGGGGCTTCCTCTTGATTATCCCTCTTTATTTTCTTCTTTTTCTTCCTCCGATTTTTGAGTCGCCGAGGCTTCCCCTGCCGCGAGATCGCTACCAGCCCCTTCTCCTTCTGTGGAAGCAGCTTCTGGCGCCGCCGGCGCTACCTCTTCCTCCTTGGCCTTAGAATTAATAATCGCCACTACCTCTTCTTGATCTGTCTTAACCGCCACTCCCTTAGGCACCTTAAGATCTGCAACTCGCACGGCCGCATCAACTTTATCTAAAGAAGAAATATCTACTTCTAGGTGGTCTGGCAAATCCGCTGGCAGCGCTTCCACCTCTACCTCAGCTAGTGGCTGAACCAAAACCCCCTCATCGCGCATTACCGCCGGCGCTTCACCCACCAAATGAATTGGCACCGCCACCGTCACTTTCTCCTCCAAATTAACCTGATGGAAATCAACATGAAGAGGCTGATCGCTCACCGGTTCAATTTGCACATTACCTACCAAAACCGGTCGAACTTCCCCCTCATTAATTGCCAAATCGATTAAACCCGTTTCGCCCACCTTTTCAAAAACCTTTAAGAATTCTTTAAGATTAACCTGCAGGCTTTGCGATTTAATTCCCTTACCAAAAAGATTAGCCGGCAAAATTCCTTCTCGCCGCAACTTTTTAACCTTACGACCGGTAATCTCTCTTTTCTCGGCATTTAATTTCTCCCTTTTGACCATATCTTCAATTTTACCAAAAGCAGCCCAAAAAGCAATGGGAAAGTGTTAAAATAGCATCATCATCAAAAAAAATATGGCTGACAAAAAGAATTTTTCCCCCCTTTTGGCTCGCCTGATTCAAGATTATTGGCAGGCACTTGAGAAAAGCCGGCAGAAAAACCAAGAGGCAGCAGTTAGTGTTGACGAAATTGCCTCAAAGCTGGCGGTTTTTTACGAAAAAGTCCGCAAGGTGGTGGACTGGAAAGAAGAGAACTTGATTCGTCGCTCGGCCATTGAACGCTATCTTCGCCGCCACTTAGTCGGCGAAATTTCCCAGTTCTCCCTTAAAAAAAATATCAACAGCCAGAAAGTGGCGGAAACTATCGTTGCCGATCTGGTGCGGGGAGGCTACCTTAAGAATGGTCAAGTGCCGCAAAGTAAAATAGGGGAGGTAAAAAATATTTTGGATCGCTATCTTTTTCTTCTCAACCTCGTTTCCCGCCAAACGGCGGAAAAAGAAGTTAAAGAAAGAGTCAATCAGTCAGTCTGGCTTTTTTCCCAAGCAGCCTGTGAAATTGAAAAGACCCTTGACCCCAGCTTCCGGGAAGATCTTTTAATCAATTTTATGTTTGACTCTCTAAGGGAACGTCTTCGCCTTGACCCGCAATTAAAAATCGAACCCCAAGAGGCAGAGGTGCAACTTTATATCGCCGTCTGCCAAAACCTTTTTAACCTTGATGAGGCAGAAATTACCTCGCGGCTTCTTCCCCTTTATTATCCTCACTGGAAAAATCCTGGCGAAAGCCTCAATATTCGCCTGATAAAAGAAGAAGTCGCCCAAAAGTTTAATCATCCACTCGCCAGCCAATGGCAAAAAATTTGCCGTCAAGAAAAGGCGATTTTTTTAATCTTAAGCGATATTTTCAGGGAAAAAGAGAAAGAGTCGAAAAGCTTCGAGGAATTTTGGGAGCAATTTGCGGTGGCAGAAAATTTTCAAGCCGTTGTAGAAGAAGCGTATCAAAAGCGATTTTCTACCCTCAAGTCACGGCTTCTCAGAACCGCCATTTATTCTACTCTTTCGATCCTTATTGCCAGTCTCTTTTCTCTTTTGATTTTAGAATTTCCGTTGGCAAAGTTAATTTATGGCCAATTCTTGCCTTTGGCCATGGCGGTTGATATCCTTATCCCCACTCTCTTGATGTTTCTTTTGGTGGCCCTGATTAGACCGCCAAAAAAAGAAAATTATCAGCAACTAGAACAAAAAATTTCCCAATTAGCCTATGGGGAAGGAGGAGAAAGCTATCTTTTAAAACCAAATAAGCCGCAAAGTCTTTTAAGCAGAGTTCTGCTTGCCTCTCTTTATCTTCTGGCCGCGATAACAGGAATAGGCTTAATCGGGGGGATTTTTTACTTAGCCAAAGTACCGCCTACCTCAATCATTTTGGACACGATTAACGTCGCCATGATTATCTTTGCCGCTCTTTCCATCCGCCAAAGCGCCAAGGAAATAGACGTTGATGAAAAAGAGTCTTTTTTTGAGTTCTTTCTTGACACTCTTTTTGTTCCCGTAGGCCGTTTGGGTCAGTGGTTTTCGCAAAAATGGCGGGAATATAACGTGGCCAGCGTTTTTTTAAGTGTTTTAGTTGACCTTCCTTTTTCTTCGCTAGTTTCCTTCGTTGAGGACTGGCGCGCCTTCCTGCGGGAAAAACAAGCGGGAATTCGCTAAAACGGGTTAGTTACTCGTCTCCCAAAAAAGCAAGGATCCTCTTTTAATCGGTAAGGGCAAAAAAAATTAAAATCGTTGAATTGTTCCGCTATGGCAGGATTTCTCGTAGGAAGAAATTGAATAATGGAGCAATTTAGCCACTTATTTTTTCGGTAAAGTAAAAATCGTAAGATCTTAAGAGAAGGAAAATACCGGTTATTTTTACCCAAAGCTTTTCTCTTCGCAGTTACCACTATCAGAAAGAGAGCAATTGCCCTTCTTAGTACCCATTGATATTTTCATAATGGGAGAGATGGTCTTTACCAGCTCCCCCCGCCTCCGCCTCCAAAACCTCCGCCCGATGATCCTCCGCCCGATGATCCTCCGCCGGAGAAACCAGAACCCCCTGACCAAGAAGATTTTCCTGAAGGCGAGGAGGCCAAAGTGGTCACTGAACTCTTATAAAAACTACCCAGATCGTGATGAAAACTCGCAGCGGTTACCCCTCCAAAATAGTCAGGTGGTTTAATATTTAAATCCGCCATATCTTTGGTTAACTTATCGACCACTCCCAAAGAGATCGCCAAAGGCAAAATTTCCTCCAAAAATAAATGTTTTTCGGCAATTTCTTCCCGCCACTTGCCCTTACCGATATACCAGTGAAGCCCTTCAGCCTGCCGGTAGAGAGAATATCCCCATGCCGTCCGCCGGGGCATTGATTTAGCCAACCATAGGGTTGGCCAGAGAAATAAAATAGACAAAACCATGGGAAAGAAATTAGCATAAGAATCGGCAAAACTTAAGAGAAGAAGAAAGCTCCCTAAAAATGCCAATATAGAAATAGTCAACCATTTATTTTTTGTTTTCTCCGGATTACTAAAAAAAATCTTTTCCCTAACTAGGCCGTCGTAAAGTTTTCTTTTAAACCCGGGAAGACAAAGATAAAAGTCATTTTTTAAACTAGATAAACTGACCTCTCTGCCGGTAGCGAACAAGCTGGTTAAAAGATACTGTTGATAATCTTTTAATTTTTCTTCGTCTTTGCCCTCTTTAATAAAAAAGTAATTATTTTTCTTGCCGATTAAGCCCCTTTCTTCTATTTTTTTAATCTGTAAATAGCCTAAACGAGCCAGCTCGACTATTTCGGCAACAACGTCTTGGATATCTACCTTTTCGTCAATAATTGTCCCTACTTGGGCAGGAGTTAAATTATCAATAGGAGAATAAACCATGGGTAAATACTTGTGGTGGAAGGGAGAAACTGCCTCTGTTCTTTCACTATCAGGCCGATAATAAATATGGTTATCGCTTAAATATTTTCGATCGCGCCCCTTTTTGTACCAAATAATAAACATGATCAAGAACGGGAAAATAGCAACTAAATACCCCCAATTATTTGTTAAGAAGGTAATTATTTTTTCAATTAAGCCCGGAAAGTTAAGCTGGTTATCCTTGCTTAGGGCAACCACAATGGTAAAATCATCGCCGGGGCGAAGAGAGATTTTTGAACTAAAAAGTGCCTCTTGGGCATTAAAGTGGCTGTTGCACTGTTGCTCTTGACCACCGGCCTGGCCGGCAAAACAAGAAACTTTAGTTATTTCTGCCCAAGGCGACTTAACAACGGCCGATGATTCTTTAATGGTGGCGTCCCATTCGTGGCCGGTTACGTTCCAATAGAACTCTTCGTGATCATCATACGATAACAAGACTTTATCAATGGTATAGCCGATTATATAAGTATGAGAGCCGGTGATTGTTTTTTGAGGGTCACCAATTTGGATCTTAATGCTTTGGGAATAAGGGCTAACCGTATATTGATAGCTTTCTCCTTGCTCGTTTGTCACCGAGAGAACTTCTATTTTGGCTTTTATTGTTTTACCGCCGCTAGTATAAATGACGGGGATAATACGGAAAATGCCGTGCTTAGGAAAAGAAAAATTAACCGTAATTGTTTCTTTTATTGTTAAAGAAGTATCCTGATTGATAGTAATTTCGCTGGCAAAATTATCAATAATGTATTCGCTTGACGCTGCCGCCTTAATTAGCGGTATGTCCCAAAAAAGAGAAAAGAAAAGAGCCAAGGTAACAAGTAAAAACCGCTTTCTCATATTTTTCATAATATCAAATCCCAATATGGATAGATGATAATCTTTATCAGAATAGTTTGATAGCTTAGGGCATGGCACCCCATTCGGTTTGGAAAAGCAAATCTTGGTCAAGCGCCTGAAGATAGGTTATAGTTCCTTTGCCCAAAAGCGGTTCTTTCTCAACTACCTTTCCCCGGCTGTTTTCTAAAATTATGGTCCCCAAAACCCAATCGGGAGGGTAAGAAATTAAAGTGGCCTCCTCGCTAAATTTGCTCCCCGGTTGTTTTTGCCACAAAAAGGCCAAGCCCTTTTTCTCTTGCTGCCAAGAAGCAGGCAAACGATAAGTAATTTCTACCGTATAGCTTCCTCTGATGGGCACTTCTATTAACAGGGAAACCACCTTTTTCCCCTCTTCTTCTGCCTGACGAAAATCATCCCTCTTTTGTCGCCCTTCTCCTTCTTTTTGCCCAAAAACGCTTTCTACTTGAGCGCTAACGGGCAAATAAAGACGCAGGTAATTTTTATATTTTCCTCCCGGCCAAGCGTCAGTTTGGGCATTATTTTGGTAGATAATCTTCACCGTATGAACAAGACTATCTTCTGAACAATCAAGACGCTGAGCCATTTGTTTTTTGACAAAAAAATCGGCCTTATTGGCGCCCACATTGGTATCCACTATCAAAAGATAATCCTCTAGGCAGCTTTCCTTAAGACATTTTGCCTGTTTTAACGCCCCATCAAAACCTAAATTAGTCGTTGCCTCTTCCAATTCTTGGTTATTAAAGTAAAGTAAAAAATCTCGCCCGGTTAACGATGCCAGGAAGGCCCTTCCTAAGCTTAAAAAAGAAACATCTCCTCCTTTTATCTTTTCAAAAAGAGCAAAAGAAAGGGCTCCTAAAAAATCTTTTTTTTGGGTTGAGCCCGGGAAAAAGTTCACTTCGCTGTGGTACTCCGCCCGCTCAAAAAGGTTTTCGGCGGTAATTTCCTCGTTATAATCCGGCAAATAAATACCGCCAGTGGCCTCAAGCATCTTCTTGACCACCTCGAGGTTAATCGCCCAAACCCCATCCACTTTTTGCCCCATTTCTAATTCGTAAAACCAGGCCGCTTGGGCAGCAGTTTTGGGGAAAGACGGTGACCAATTAGCATCACGCAGATACCAGCCATCTTCGCCTAAATACTGCTTAAGATCCGCCGGCGGCTCCACATGCCCCCGTAGTTGGCCGTCTGCCTCATAAACATCATAGACTTTAAAATCGACCAGATTCCCCTGAAAAAAATTAAGGAGAGCATAGGAACCAATAAAACCACCCGTAGCTCGCAACTCCATATTGTTTTGCAAAAGAACCAAGATTGTTTGCTTTTCTTCGGATAAAAACTTTTCTCCTAGGGGGAGAACCTCCATCGCCACCTCCAAAAATGAAAGCGCCCCCCTGCCATCAGAGATAAAGCGCTGATAATCTTCCGGTAATTTTAGGCTCTCTGCCGTCGCCAAAGCCGAGGCCAAATCAAAATAAGCCTGCTCCAGCAAGCGGTTAAGAACAGAAAAAGAGGGTGGGCCACCTTCTGGACGACTATTTTCTAAGATTACTTTCAGCTGGTTTTCTGCTTGGTCAATAATTTTTTCCAATGTCTGGAAAGAAGAGGCCAAATCGACCCCCAGTTTTAGATATTTCTCCAATGATACCTCGCCTTCCGGACCTAAAATTAGCCTTAAAAACGGCGCTGTTTTTTGGGCGAATTGCTGGCAAAACAAAAGATGGCTCTTGGCAGCCATGGCTCTTTGATTCGCTTCGGCAAAATCACCAACGTTCACTTTTTGGTAAACCTGTTCCAAAAAGCCCATCCCCACCCTTATCCGACTAAAAAAAATTAAAAACGGCAGAATTAACAAAAACAAAAAACTAATCAAAAAAACAGCCAGCTTTTCTTTCCCCCCGCCTGTTTTTTTCGCAAGAGCAGTGTCTCTTCCCTTATCCTTCTCTAAAATCTCTATTTCTTCCAAAGAAGAGGAAGTTATTGATTCTTGCTCTTCATAAGCGCTTAAATCCGTCAGGTCAAAAAATGGGGGCGGGGCGCTGCTTTGGGACAAAGCTTGACTCTTTCTTGGGGACTCTTCTTCCTCCCGAAAGACCTTTTCTGGCAAGTATGCTTCGGGAGGCATTTTTTTCTCGACGTCTCGGCTTTTAACCTCAGGGGAGGAACTAACTTTCTTTTCTTCTCCGTTCTTTTCCGCCAAAAAATCCAAAGGGGAAACTTTAACCGGGGAAATTCCCTCATCAATCATTTTTTTTACTTCTTCTTTTTGACTCAATGCTACCTTAATATCCGGACGGTCAAGCCAAGAGATTGTTTTCTCCACTCCCTCCTCGTGAGGGATCAGCGGCCGCCAGCTTAAATCTTCGGCTGTCTTGGCCGCCCGGCCTAAATAACTAAGCTCTTCAATTTCCAAGTCGGCAGAAAAGGTGATTTTTAAATCCGGCCAAAAATCCTGCCAAATTTTAGCAAAAGAAAAGGCGGTAATTTCCTGACCGGCAAAATAAAAAATCCCTCCCTCGGTTTGGGGCATAAACATGGCGCTTTTTAATCCCGCCACTAGATCGGTAATAAAAAGAGGGTAGAGGGGAAAAGAGCCGTCTTCAGGAAGAGCCATTCTTTTTTCAAGATAAGCCCCGCGGATCAGCTCTTCCAAGAAGCCGTTCTGGGAAAAATCAAAGCGAGGCCCAAAAATTTGCCGCGAGAAAACCAAACGAAGGTTCAAATTTTCCTGAGAGGCTTTTCTTAACAAGAGTGCTGGCTCCTCTTTGGGAGAAAAAATCAGCCACCGTTGCGCTTCTTGCTCAAAAAGCCAATCCCCATAAGATGAATCAATGATAAAGCCATAATCAACCCTAGAAAGAGGAGAAAAATTAGCTGGAGAAATAAAACGGAACATTTCCTGACCTACAAGATGGCTTACATTATTTTCCTTAAGAGCGCTTTTCTCGTCCACCACTACCACAAAACAACGCTGCGAGCAAAGGCTGTCGGCCAAATGAGAGCCGATAAAACCCGCCCCACCAAAAACAACGGCCACTGGAGAATTAATTTCCTCAGGAAGAATTGCCATCAACTACCATTATAACCAACTCCTGACATCAAAACCATCTTTTTTAAGCGTTTTTATCCAAAGTTTGGTTAACCAACAAATCAGCAGCCTTATTTTCAAAGCGCGGAATATAAGAATAAGAAACAGGAACGCCAAGAGATTTTTCCTTTTGTTTAATTGCTAAAACCAATGGCAATAAATTCCTCGCCTTGATTTTGAACTGACCGTTAAGTTGGGAAACAACCAGTTTAGAATCGAGGAAAAAGGCAATCTTCTCGGTCTCCCTTATTTTTTCCCGATGAGCCAAAAGCCAGTTAAGAGCCCTCAAGACCGCCTGATATTCGGCCACATTATTCGTCGCCTTACCTAAATAAAAGCCCTCTTTGGCCAAAATTTCCTCCCCGCCAGCAATAATAAAAGCAGCCGCGGCTGGCCCGGGGTTACCCCGCGCCCCGCCGTCAGTAAAAACCCTTAAGAACATGTATTAAGTATTAGGTATTAAGTAAAAACGCAAAATGCAAAGATTAGGAATCAAAACCTAGATCAAAAACCAAAAATATCTTTGGGCTCTGGTTTTGATCTTTGATCTTGGTTCTACACTTTGATCTTTGATGTTTGGTCTATTCTTTTACTTTTCCGTCAGCCCCGCCGTGGCGGGGTCAGGATCTTTCTCTATTAGTAAAACAGATCCTGAATCAAGTTCAGGATGACGTTGAATTAAATTTACAACAGCATTGGGAATTATGTCCCAACCACTTAATACTTAATACTATTTTTTACCCAATACCCTCCCCCCAAAAGAAGCATCAATAGCTCCGTCCCTAGCGTGATTATCGCCGCCCCTTGCGTCCCCAGGCGGGGGATCAAAAGCCAATTTCCCCCCAGATTAAAAGCCAAAGCCAAAAGTGAAAACCAGAGTAGCTTTCTTTGCTCTCCTCGCGCTACAAGAAGATAGCCAAACAAATGATTTAAAAAAACTGCCACCAACGCCGGGCAGAGAAGGCGTAAAATTGGCATCGATGGCAAAAAGGCTTCTCCGCCTAAAATTCTGACCAAAAAGGGCGCCAAGAGAAAAGTAATGGCACCTAATGCCAAACCTGCTAAAAAAAGCAGCCTGCCTCCTGTTTGCACCATTTCTTTTACTTTCTTTGGCGAGGCACCGGCCAAAACCGGAAAAAGGCTGTTCATAAAAAAAGCCGCCAAAAGTATTAAGTTGCCGTAAATTTTATAAGCCAAACCATAATAGGCCACATTGACGCTTCCCAAAAAGGTTTTTATAAAAAAGTTGTCAATCCCCTCATCATAGGTGGCAAAAACTAATTGCCGGAGGCCTAAAGGGAAAGCTTCTTTAAAGATATTTTTAATTGGCTTCTTTTCCAACAAGGACCATCTAAACTCTCCTTTTTTAAAAATAAGTAAAATCGCCCCCAAACCACTAAGAGCGCCCGCGAGAACCCAAAAAATTATGAGAAGAACAAGATTGTCCTTTCCTAAGAAAAAAAGAATTAAACTTGCTAATAAAAAAAGAACCGAGGCAAAAACCTCAAAAAAAACCTTTTTCTCAAAACGCAAATCCGCCATAAAAAGAATATCGGCCGCCGTTCTTAAGTTGAGGAAAAAAAGCGAAAGCGAGGCAATTAAAGCCGCCAACCCCAAACCAGCAAACTGGGGAAGAAAAAAAGCCGCCAAATTAAAAACCAAAAAAGAAAACAGAGAAAGTCCCATTTTCAAAACCAAGGCGCTGGTGAAAATTGCCTGCCGGTTAATCTTTTTCTGGGAAATCATTTTCACCGCCGTGGCGCTGGTGCCAAAATCGGCCAAGTTGAAAGAAAGCAAAACGGCGGTGGTTAAAAATAAATAATCACCATAGTCTTCTGCTCCCAAAAGTCGTGTTAGAAGAAAAACCGCCAGAAAAGAACAGGCCAGCATTACTCCTCGGCCCAAAATTTGCCAGAGGGTATTTTTGAAAACGAGGCGAAAGCCGGGAAAGACCATTTTTCTAACCATTTTATTAACGTAAGCCATAATTTATCATTTTCCCTAGACACCAAAACTGCAAACTGAAATCACTAAAAGTTAAAAGTCAAAATTTAAAAGTCAAAAGTACAAGTTAAAATTCAAAAGGAAAATAGAAACTTTTAACTTTTGAATTAATGAAAATTATTTACGATTGGTGCTCTGATTATTGTTATTATACCCTCCCTAGCCCTAAAACCACGGCGAACAAAAGAAAATTTTGCGGCAGGGTAAGCCAATAATGGTCGAAAAAACCAAGAAAAAAAATCATCGCCAACGCTCCTCGCGCCAAAGGAAATGAAGATTTTTTAACTTTTTTAAGCCAAAAGAACAGCAGAGTAATAAAAATTAAAAGGCCGGTTAAGCCGGCTTGCGAGGCAACGAGCAGATAAATATTGTGGACTGGTTGGAGCAGATTAACATCCTTGCGCGTCGCGGAAATTATTTCCGCTTGGGCAGGGATAAAATTGCCCAAACCCACCCCCAAGAGAGGCCGCTCTTTTATTAAAATCAAGGCATTTTTAGCCAAGAGCAAGCGGTCATTAATTGATTTTGGCTCTACAAGCCCTATTTCAAAAGAAAGAGACAAAACCGCTAGGCAAAATAACAACCCCAAGAAAAATCCCGCCTTAGATATTTTTCTCGAAGAAAAACGTTGCCACAAAAAAAATATCAGCGCCAATCCCGCCCCCAAATAAGCGGCAAAAGAAAAAGTCAAAAGAAGAGTCAAACCAAAAAAGAGAAAAGCCAATTTAAAAAAAATCTTGTTTTTAAAACTGGCCCTTGCTCCCCATAAAAGAAGAAGTAAAACCAGCAAAAAGCCAGCCAAAGAATTGGGATGGGAAAAAGTGGCGTAAGGCCGCAAAAACACGTGAGAACCCAATTGCGCTAGAGCAATTCCGGGAGTGGCCAAATTAAAAGAACGCTCCCCCAGCCACCAAAAAACTCCCCCTAAAGAGCCTCCTTTGAAAACCTGCCCCCAAGCTAGAAAAGAGCTTAGCAGGCTTCCCAAAAGCAGAGCCTGCGGCCAAAGAGGAAAATAAAATTTTCTCAAGACAAAAATTAAGAAAAAAAATTCACCTGCTCTTAAAAACCGAGAGAAAGAAACCAGTGGACGAAGAGAAAAAAGAATATTAAAACCTAAAAAAGATAAAACCAGGCAAAAAATTAAAATTTTGGTTTTATTCTTTCCATCTTTTAAGAAAGCTTTTTTAAGAAGAGGCCAGGAAAAAAGAAGCAGGCAAAAAATAAGCAAATCGGTTAAATAAACAGCGGGGGAAAGAAAATCAACCCTTAATCCCCAAACATAAGCTTGTCGAGGCCAAAAATGATATCCTAATTGGGTCGGCAAAAGAAGAAAAAGGCTCCAGAGAAAAAATTCTTCTCTCTTTTTTATCTCCATAATTTTATTTTACCCCACCCGCCGGTAATATTTCCGTCGTTTTTCTTATCCATGCCAAGGTAAAAGGTAGGCGAAAGGGCAAAAAGTGATAAGATAGAAACTAATGAAGGTTTTGGTTTTAGGGTCATCCGGGAAAAGCGCTGTTTCGCTTTACCGTCGCCGGCTGATTGTCACCAATTTAAGTGATTTTCGTGTAGAACTTTTAAACCCAGCACCGGGTCGGCCGCCGCAAACTCCCCCGCCTCCTCCTCTTTTCCCCCAACTTTTTTACCAGCCAGAAGAGAAGCTTTTGGAAAAAGCGGATTTGGTAATTGCCGATTTAACGGAAAGCGATTTTAAAACGGGTTTTTTGGTTTCCAAAGCCTTAGGTCAGCAAAAGCCGGTTTTGGGCCTTTTTTGGCAAGAAAAGGAAACGAAAATGCCTTCTTTTGATGAGGATTGGCAAAAAAAAGAGCAGTTTTTTTGGGAAAGCTTTAACGAGCAAAATATCCGCTCACTTTTGCGCCATTTTTTAAGCTTCTGCCGGAAAAGAAAACGGTTTTGGGGAAGGTTGATTGCCATTGAGGGGGTAGACGGTTCGGGAAAAAGCACCCAAGCCAGAAGGCTTTTTGCCTATTTTAAAAAACGGGGCCTAACTGCCAAGATTGTTGATTTTCCTCGTTACGAGACTTCCTTTTATGGCCAGATGGCGGGACGCTTTCTTCAGGGGGAATTTGGTTCGCCTCTTGAAATTAGCCCTTACCTTGCTTCACTTCCTTATGCCCTGGATCGGTTTAAGGCCTCAAGCCAAATAGAGGATTGGCTTAAGGGCGGCTGCTTTGTGATTGCCAACCGCTACGCTCCTTCGAATCTTGCCTATCAGGGGGCGCGATTAAAGGGGAAAGAACAGGAGAAGTTTTGGGATTGGGCCGAGCAAATGGAATATCAGGTGAATAAAATTCCGCGTGAAGATGCGGTTGTCTTTCTTCATCTGCCGGCAAGAGTAAGCCAAAAACTTGTTTTGCGGCGTTCTAAAAAAACAGGCAAACAGCGTGACAAATATGAGAAAAATTTGGTTTATCTTGAGGCGGTGGAAAAAGCCTATCTAAAACTGGCCAAACGTTTTCCCTACTGGTTAATGATCGAATGCCTTTCTCGATCAGGAGACAAGATTTTGCCTCCGGCAGAAATTGAAAAGAAAATTATTCAGGGGCTTGAAGAGAGAGGGGTTATTAAGTAGAATAAAAAAGCTGATTAGAAAAATTCAAAAGTCAAAATTCAAAAGTCAAAAGTGCAAGTTAAAATTAAAAAGTAAAAAACTTTTAACTTTTGAATTGAAATTTTGCCTTTTGAATTTTAACTTTTAACTTTAAAAAGGAGGTGAAGATTATGATCGGTTTTGTTGATGATATCGAAGAAAAAACAAGAAAAAATACCTTTTTCCGCCACGTGCTTTACACTGGCCAGCATACCCAGCTGGTGGTGATGAGCCTTTTGCCGGGTGAGGAAATTGGCATGGAAGTGCATCCGGCAGTGGATCAATTCTTCCGCATTGAGGAAGGAGAGGCAAAGGTGATTATCGACGGCGAAGAGCATGAAGTCCGCGACGGGTTTGCGATTATTGTTCCGGCTGGTTCCCAGCATAACGTGATTAACACCGGTAGCAACCCCCTCAAACTCTATACTCTTTACTCGCCACCTAATCACCCCGACGGGACGATTCACCGTACCCGTGCCGAAGCGATGGCGGGAGAAGAGGAGCACTGATCATGGAGATAGTTTCTGTTAAGGAAGCGATAAAAGACCAAGGAGAAAAGGCAGTGGCGGTTCTTAAAAAAGGTGGATTAATTATTTATCCCACCGATACGTGTTATGGCTTAGGAGCTGACGCTACCAACAGCGGGGCCATTGATAAACTGATGGCTTTTAAGGGAGAAAGAAAAGGCAAGCCGGTGGCGGTGGCAGTAAGCAATTTAGTCATGGCAGAGGAATATGTTTTTCTCTCCGAAAAAGCGCGCGCCTTGGCCAAAAAATATCTTCCCGGGCCACTAACCTTAGCTTGTTTAAGCAAACACAAGGTCGATCCAAGATTAGAATCAGCGGAGGGAACCTTAGGCGTGCGTATTCCTGATACTCCCCTACTTTTGGCGATTATTGCCGCCTTGGGAAAACCGATAACCACCACCTCGGCTAATATTTCCGGTGGCGCCTCTCCCTATTCTCGTTCTTCTTGGGAAAAAGAAACGCCTCAAGAAAGGCAGGCGCTGGTTGATTTATTTCTTGATGCTGGCGAGTTGCCCTTTTCGCCGCCTTCAACGGTGGTTGAGGTTAGCGGGGAGAAAATAAAGATTATCCGCCAAGGGGCAATCAAAATTAAAGAATGAAGAAAAAAATTTTCTTGGGCGGTTTAGTTTTGGTAATTTTTGGCGCTCTCGTGGCGGCGGTTTTTTTAAATTCAAAAGAAGAATTAAGCTTTGCGCCTGTCTTCTCGCCACTACCAACCCCTACTCCTACTCCTTTGCCGGTGAAAATTATTTTTGCTGGCGATCTGATGTTTGACCGCAACATTCGCTTGCAGGCAAAAAAATCTGGCGGCTATGATTTTTTCTTTACTAATTTAGCGCCTCTTTTTAAAGGAGCGGATTTGGCGGTCGCTAATCTTGAAGGGCCGATTACTAATTTTTCCTCCAAAAGCGTGGGAACTCTCCCCGGCAGCCCTAATAATTTTATCTTTACTTTTCCGCCTGAAGTGATGGAAACCTTAAAGAAGAATAATTTTTACTTGCTTAATTTAGGTAATAACCATATTTTAAATTTTGGTCTTGAAGGCTTGGCGCAAACCAAAAATTATTTAAAGGCAGCGGGGTTAAATTATTTTGGCAATACCGGCGATGATGAAGAACGCTATTTTATTTGGCAAAAAGATAACCTGAAAATCGGCTTTGTTAATTATAACCAGTTTGCTCCCAGTGGTTTTGCTTTAGCCAAAGAAGATGTCGCCAGGGTTCGCCCCCAGGCTGATTTAGTTATCCTTTACGCCCATTGGGAAGAAGAATATCAGCAACAGCCGAGTAAAATAATTGAAGAGCAGGCCCACGAGCTGGTAGAGGCAGGGGTGGACTTGATTATCGGCTCCCATCCTCACGTGATCCAGCCGGCCGAGTTTTATCAAGGGAAGAAAATTTATTATTCTTTAGGCAATTTTCTCTTTGACCAGTATTTTTCCGAAGAAACTCAAAAAGGGTTGTTAGTGCTTCTAACGCTTGATCCTCAAACCCGCGCTTTTTCCTTTCAGGACTTAACGATAGAAATGGCCTCTGGGGCTCCGTTAGTTATTAAAGAATAAATTTTGGTTCAAAGCTATTTACGAAGCGATGGGTGATTTTTATTTTAGAAAATAATTTATGGAAAACGATGGCCAAATTTTTAATTTATTTTTAAAGATTTGCGTTTTGGATATTTTTTAGGTCAATCAGAATAATTTTGATTTTTCCCCTGACTCGCCGGTGGGCGGACCCTCTTGTTTTTTAATTTCCAGCAGGAGATTTTCTATTTCCTCGTCTTGGGGATTAATTTTTGGACAATTTCTAAGTATTTTCTGGCCTCTTCTGGTTGGTTTAGCTGGTAATAAATTAAGCCTAAATTTCGATAAAGATAAGGGAGATCGGGCCTCAGCTCTAAAAGCTTAAGAGCCGTTTCTTTGGCTTTTTCAAAATCTTTTTGCTCGTAATAAATTGTCGCCATATTCTGGTAGCTTTGCCAAATAGCGGGGTTTATTGCCACCGCTTTTTGGTAGTTTTCCAGCGCTTTTTGCCAGTCGCCTTTTTGCTGATAAATATTGGCTAAGTTATGGTAGGCATCGGCATAGCGAGTATTAAGATTAATCGCAATTTGAAATTCCTCAATGGCTCGATCAAAATCACCTCTTCTGGCCCATAAATCGCCTAAATTATTATGGTTTTGCGGCTTGAGGGAGAAGTTTTGGCGGCCGCCAGCCAAAGATTATCTTGGTTTCCCCAGTCAAAGTTGCGGGTAATTGTTCTTGTCCCCAAGGCGATTATTAATAAAAAAATAATAATTTCTCCCCATGGTTTGGTTGTTTCTTTTTTTAAAAGTTGAGACAGTAAATAACTGGCCATTACCGTTAGTCCGGCCACGCCTAAATAAACATAACGTTCGGCTATAATCCAGGAAACGCCAAAAGGAGAAAGAACCGGCGAAAGGGAGGCAAGAAACCACAGCGGCCAAAAAGAAAGTCGACGGTGGAAAGAGAAAAATAAGTAAACGGTTAGCGCTAAAAATGCAAGACAAATGCCTACTAAAACAGCAAATTCTGTTTTTGAAAAAAAGTTTCGGAATGATAAAGGGTTGAGTTCTTGGGCCATAAAAAAAGCTCCAGATAAGAAGTAATGGCCACGGGAAACTTAAAGAAAAGGCTGGGCATTTGGCTGGGATCTTAATAATAATTGGCCTGTAAGTCCGCCAGTCTTTCCGGCACTTTAGTCAGGTAAAAAACAATCCAAACTAAACCGATTAAAGAAGGCGCGATTAATTTTTAGCTTTTTTGGCGGAAGAAAAAGAGTAAAGATGTTTCAGAAAGCCTTAGTGATATAATACGCTTATGGTTAATAGTGGCGAGAGAGTCAAGGGGCCGGAGTTAGAGCTTAGCACGGCAGGCGCTTTATTAGCCACGGTTCAAAAAGAGGATTTTTTTGCCCTTATTGAAAGAGCCCAAGAGGCGGGGTTCCCTAATTTTTGTGTAATGCCATTTCGCGCTTTTAAAAATAGAGGAAGCCTTAAGGAATTAGCCGAGAGAAAAATTGCCGTTATTCATCTTGAAGAGGTTTGGAACCCTCTTTCGGGGAGGGCTTATAACTATCTTTTGCCTTCCTTGGTAGCGGGAGGCTATGGTACCTTTTTAAGAAGAGTTTTAGGGAGAAGTTTATCAATCCCCATGTTAGAAGATTCTTTGTTCCCTCCCCAAGAGACCGCTTCGGTTATTTTTAAAGGGCTGATGGAGGTTTTTCCTCAGGCAAAGGTTATTTCTCATGAGGCTTTTTTAGGAGTTCTTCCTAAGGACCGTTTTCTTTTGGAAATTAATCCGGGCTTGCCAATGGGGAAGGAACAAATTGTGGATTGGGCGCAAAATTTTGACGTGGGTCTAGTTTTTGATCCCTCTCATCTCTTGGCGGAAAACGCTGCTAATAGTTTTCCTGGCCGGCCAACACAGCCAAAAAACTTTTGGGAAGAACAATTTAATTATTTTGCCAAAACAGGAAAGGTTAAGGTGGTTGATATTCATCCCAAGCATAGTTACAAAGAAATTATGGAAACACCCCTGCGAGAACTGGCGTCAGCAGCCAAAGAAACGGCGTCTGTCGGTTATTTGAGGGTGGAGACGCCGTTGCCCATTGGCAACCAATTGCCTTGGCTTTCACGAGGAAAAGATTTTCTCGTCCTGTCCCAATTAGCGCAAATTCTTCGAGAAGCATAGGTTGTTAAGTATCAAATGAATGACTACACCTTTAATTTAGCAAAACGCATAGGAAATTTTTGCTCTGCGATTGGTATTAGGTCGCTATCATTGGGCTGAACATACAAAGTTAAGTTTTGTTTTACAACATCAAGTTTAGCTAAAACGTAAGTATTAAGGTATTCTGGACTTAAGTAAATTTGCTCTTTGAAAATCCGAATCGCTGGTTGTTCTTGCTCGTTGGTTCCAACTAGCCCGATAAGATAGATGGTCATCCTTGGTTTGGGCTCGAACTCTTTGGCTAAAAGATCTTGGTAGCCAAAGCTCTTATCCAGAAATCTCCCTGGTAACTTTCTTGGTAAGGAGGAGTAGGCTCGATACTCTTTCTCAAATCTGGCGACTACCTGGTCAATCTCAGCTAGGCTGGTGAAAGTATATCTTTTCCAAACTTTTTTTGGCAAAAACGCTATTAGTTCCTTCTACTGGACCATTCATCCATGGTTTTTTGGAGGCGATGAAGAGAGGGGTAGCCCCTAAAAGCAAGAGATATCGGATGAAAGGAGAAATGATGCGGGGATTTTTCCCTGAAGCAGTAAAACTAAAGCCATTATCTAACCAAAGAGTATCAGGGATTGGTTATTGTTTCCAATCCCGGCTGGTAGTTTCCAGGGCCACCTCCATCCCCTGGTTGATAACTCTCTTTATTAATCTTAAAGTAGAAGGCTTTTTGTAGAACCTAGTAAAGAAATGGATTGGTTTGCTTGAGCCATAGATGTACTTGTGGCCAATAAAATCTATTCCCTCTTGGATTTTGCCCAATCCAGAAAGGGTAACTAAAGGATAATGTTGGTTTTCAACTACCTTGAGCATTCCCCGCCTACTCTTAGGAAAAGATTGATGGATAACTCTGGCCACAAAAGCCCGTTTTAAAGACCGGCTGTTACCATAGAATTTTCCATACTCATCTAATATTTTATCAGGTCCAAAGAAAAGGCAGAATGGGAAACAAAGCTTTCCCTAATTTTAATCACTCTTTGGGCCTCTACCTTAGTCAGAGAACGTCTTTTGCCTTTGGGCCAACCCCGCCTGTCCTTGGTAGAGCTACTTTTGCTCTTAGCCCACCGTTGGACAAAAGAACGAGAGACAGCAAGCTTTCTGGCAATTACGGATTTGTCAAGGCACTTTTGGAAGAAAAGCTCTTTGACTTGAGAGCGCTTCTTTTCTAAAGTCTGCTTGTCATACATAGGGGAATTTTACCCCAACGATGCTGATAGTGGCAAAGACTGTAGTCATTCATTTGATACTTAATACCTAGCCGCTACCAGGTAACAGTAAAAAACGCCCGCCACCGTTTTTTCTTGTTTTAAACCGATCTTATCACTCCGGAGGGCGAATTTTTGATCGAAAAAAATCTTTAAATGCGGATCATTTTTTGGCTGATACTTTTGCCAATACTTGGTTTATCGAGAAAACAGGCGACTACCAGATAACTTTAGAATTTTTGCCCCAGAGGAAATATCGCTTTGGCCTGGCTATTAGCGCCTTGACTTTTTTAGGAGCGACTTTATCTTTCCTAAAATCTGCTTGTGTTAAAAAAAGAAGCAAGGTAGAATAAGTTTTATGAAATGGGGTGTTAAAGTTCTCTTGGGTCTGCTTGTTTTTTTGCTTCTCTTGGGATTAGGAGGCCTTTTTGCCCGCGATAAGTTTTTTGGCGCTCCTAATCCTCAGGATAGCCAAAGCCAAACGTTAGTGGTTAGCCGAGAGATGGATAAGGAGGCGGTTTTTGCCCAATTGGCGAGCCAGGGACTTATTAAGAATAAGGCGGCTTTTTCTTGGCTTTTTTTTAAAAAATATGGCTTTGCCAAAATTGAGCCGGGCGGTTATTATCTTCGCCCTGACATGGACGCTTTGGCGGTGGCCGAAAAACTTACTTCACCACCGGATATGGTGTGGGTAACTATCCCCGAGGGCTGGCGCAAAGAAGAAATCGGCGAACGCTTGGCTAAAGTTCTTGGCTGGGACGAGGAAGAGCTTAAAAAGTGGAACGAAGTTTACACCCGGATGAATTTTGACTATCGGGAGGGAGTTTATTTCCCCGATACTTATTTAATTGACCGCCATGAGGATGGTCTGAGCGTGGCTAACCGGCTCATTAGCCGCTTTGAAGAAAAAGCCGCACCTGTTTTGGCGGAATTTGCCCAAAAAAATATTCTTTGGACTACCGGCTTAAAGATTGCCTCGCTCGTACAAAGGGAAGCCGCCGGCGATGATGATATGGCCTTAATTGCCGGCATTATTTGGAACCGTCTTAATATTGGCATGAAGCTTGATATCGATGCTACCGTGCAGTACGCGCGGGGAAAAACCGAGGCGGGTTGGTGGGCGCCGATTAAAGTGGAAGATAAGCAAATCGATTCGCCTTACAATACCTATCTTTATGCCGGTCTGCCGCCAACACCCATTTGCAACCCCGGCCTTAAGGCCTTGTCCGCCGCCGCCAATCCCCAAGAAACTGATTGTCTTTTTTACTTCCACGACGCTGCCCGCCAAATCCACTGCAGCTCCACCTACGAAGAGCACTTAGAAAAAATCGAGCAGTATTTGCGGTAGTCTTTTTGTTTTGCTTGCGAAGCTTTAGTTTGTCTTTCTAATTTTTTTGATGTGCTGGTTAAGAAATTAAAAAGGCTAATATGTCTTTTTGCATGGGGTATGAATTTTTTGGCGGAGCGGACAGATTATAATAAAAGAGCCTAAAATGACGAAAGTACAGAAATGGCAAGAGCTTTCAAGAGAAATTGCCTTTCAAAAATACAGTCGTAAGGTTGAAAAGGTAATGTTTAAGCTTCCCGGCGGAAAAGAAACAGATTTTTATGTAAAAAGAGAAAGCCCGGCAGTAGCAGTTTTGGCATTAACCAAAGATAACAAAATCATCCTTGTCAAACAATATCGCCCGGGCCCTAAAGAAATTTTGTTTGAGCTACCAGGGGGATTTATAGATCCAAGCGAAAGTCCAGAAGAAGCGATAAAACGCGAGTTGCTTGAAGAAACTGGTTATAAAGGGGAAATTAAATTTGTAACTGCCTGCCTTGACGATGCTTATTCCACAATGAATCGGTACTGCTTTGTGGCTACGGGGTGTAAAAAAGTTAGTGAACCAAGAATAACAAAAGATGAAATTGTGGAGCTTAAACTTCTATCTCTGAAAGATTTTAGAAAGCTTTTGCAAAGCGGCAAGATGACTGACGTAGAAGTAGGATACCTTGGTCTTGATTTCCTAAAGCTTCTATAACCTCAAAAAGACAACGTTTTTGCCTATCGTTTCCTTTCTATAGTAAAATACTCGATGAGTTAACTGGTTAATCCCCCTGCTGAGGGGGGCAGAAGAATACTATTCTTTTTTATTGGTTTTTTAGTTTTCCTTTCAATTCTTAGCCTGTACCCTGATTTTGTGTCTCCCGAACATAATATTACCAAAGCGTCCTGTCGTTTTCCCCTGAAATCCTCTAAGGCATTTCAATGAGAAAGAAAAATAGTTCGTTGGAGTCGTTAATAATCAGAAAATAGCCAAGAGGCTGTTTTTAAGTTAGCAACATTTTTTGGGGGATTAAAAGTACTTCAGCGACCAATAAGGATTATTTATAAGAGCCAACAGAAGGGAAACAATGATAATATCCCAGGAAGGTTTCTTCTTGTAAATAAGGGAAAATGTCGCCGTGTATACCACCGTCAAGAGGAGAAAACTAGAAAGAAACAGAGAATTAAAGAAACAATTTTTAAGAAAATCTGTGGAATAGATAAATTGGTCATAGTAATGACCGTGTACCCTGTTGGCAATGAAAAGAGCAGCCGAATCAACTAATAAACCTCCTAAAGTAATAGCAATTGCATAAAATAAGCTTTTCCCCCTGATTTTTTTAAAGTGCAGATGATCAAGCAAAACTATCGTTGCCAAAACCAACGCGAAATTTGCTCCTAGCCCTATTAGGATTCCTAGACCAGAGGGAAAGGGATATAAAGGGCCTTTATACCTACCATACATGCAATAAGGCGGTGGTGTGATGCCAGGCTGTAGCGGCATACATTCTAGGGGCACTGCATCGGCATAGGCGATAGAAGGGAAAAACCAAGAAGAAATCACAAAAACAGCAAACAATAATTTTTTAGCCGCCATTATTTTCATTTTATCAAAAAAAACAGTGGCCTGTCAATTTTGATCACAAATAATTAGGCTAGGGGTTTATTGACATTTTAGCTGTCGGAAAGAACGATAATCTGCTACCAAGATGCTATTTTACGATTTTGGCGCCACCGGCCGGGGAGAGCGGCGCCGCACTTGGGGCAGGTGCCGTTTTGATCAAAACGGGCAATTTCGTAGCCGCGGCGTTTGATAACAAGCTGGTCGCAGGCAGGGCAGAGGGTGTCATCGTCCGAAGATGGTCCCAAATTGCCGGCATAAACGTATTTCAGGCCTCTTTTTAAAGCTTCTTGACGGGCTTCTTTAATTATTTGTGGCGGAGTAGCAGGCAGGTCTTTTAGCTTCCAGGAAATAGCGGGCGAGAAAGCGCTTAAATGCCAGGGGATAGCTTCGCCTAATTTTTCCCTAATAAAGTCGGCAATTTTATTTAAAATAGTCATCTTGTCGCTGAGGGTGGGAATAACTAGGGTGGTTACCTCCAGCCAAACTCCCTCTTTAACCAACCTTTGGCAATTTTTTAAAACCGGCGCCAGCTTTGCCCCGCAGACTTTCTGATAAAATTTTTCCTCACTTGATTTAATATCAATATTGGCGGCATCAAGATAGGGAAGAATGAGGTCTAAAGTTTTATCGCTCATAAAGCCATTGGAAACCCAGATGTTTTTCAAACCGGCCCGGCGGGCAAGCTTCATTGTTTCTAGGGCATATTCTAAGAAAACCGTTGGCTCATTATAGGTATAAGCGATAGAAAGGCATTGGTTTTGGCGGGCAAGGATGACAATTTGCGAGGGGGCGAGGTTTTCTCCCCAAAAAAGACGGGAACAGGCCTCTTTTTTCCCTTTTTGGTTGCTAAGTTGGGAAATTTCCCAATTTTGGCAGTTAAGGCAGGAAAAATTACAGCCAAGAGTGCCAAAAGAAAAAGCAAAACTCCCCGGCAGGAAATGGTAAAGCGGCTTTTTTTCCACCGGATCAATGCCTAAGGCGGCCGCTCTGCCATAAACCAGAGAGTAAAATCGGCCGTTTTGATTTTCTCGCACCCCGCAAACCCCTAACCTGCCTAGCGCAATTTGGCAGGAATGATGGCAGGCAAAACAACCAACTGCCTGGTTTGATTTTTCTTCCCAAAGAAGAGCTTCTTTCATTTGCGAAAAAAAATTATCAGCCTCTTGATTTAGTTTAAGGATAGCGAAAGAAGAAGAAATTATCAAGGAGAGGGGAAATTAAATGGCTAGATTGTTGAGTTGCTCAATTGCTAGTGGCAGGGTGGTGGTTAGGAATTAGTAGTTGGGTAGTTAGGGAAAAGATGTTTTTTCCTAAGCTCCTGCCTACGTCTCTACGAACTACTAATTTAGCTGTCATTCTGACGAAAGTCAGAATCTATTTAGTCTTAAGACAGATTTCGGATCGGCGTCCGGAATGACATTTACGCCAAGCCGTCTTTTGCGAACAGTTCGCAACAATTGAGTAAGTTGACTTTTGGCTTGCTAAGTTAGTTTTGATGGTAAAATGAAACAATAAGTAATTTAATTTTATGATTCCCCTTCGCGACCATAATCCCACCCGGCGTTTCCCCTTTATCAATTATCTTTTGATAATTGTTAATGTCGCAATTTGTATTTATACCTATACTCTCCCCTTGCCGGCTTTGGAGGATTTTTTCAATCGCTTTGCCCTAACGCCCGCTTTAGTTCTTCAAGGCCAGAATCTTTTGAGCTTTTTTACCTCGATGTTTTTGCATGCCGGCTTGGGGCATCTTTTGGGGAATATGCTTTTTTTGCATATTTTTGGTGATAATCTTGAAGATTACTTTGGCCATTTTCGTTATCTTATTTTTTATCTTGCTTGTGGCTTGGCAGCTGATTTTGCCCAAATTTTTGTTAACCCCATGAGCAGCATTCCCCAGGTGGGCGCTTCAGGAGCCATTGCCGGAGTGATGGGTGGCTACCTTCTTCTTTATCCAAAACATGAAATTGACATTCTTTTTTCTTTTGGCTGGTGGTATGATCAAGCCACCTTGCCCGCCTGGACAATGCTTTTCTATTGGTTTTTGGCCCAGTTTTTCGCCGGGGTGGGAAGCTTAGGGATAGCGGAGGAAGGGGGAGTAGCCTATTTTGCCCATTTAGGCGGCTTTTTGGCAGGGATGATTTTGGTCAAGTTAAGAGGGGGGAGAAAGAGAGTGGCGGAGCTGGAAGCCTAAAGAGAGAGTATTAAGTATTAAGTATAAAAAATATAAAAAAATTAAATCGCTCTATTGCTAAATTTCTGCAAAAAATGCAACTGTCATCATGGGCCCGTTGCAAATGTTATTTGCTAGGGGGTAAATTATTTTAATTATTCTAATTAACCTAATCTCTAAAGAAAGTCCAAATTGCCAAAAGCCCCAATCCCCAAATAATTTTTAATTAGGTTTTGGGATTTCTTTAGGTCAATTAGAATAATTAGAGCAATTAGAACAATTTTTTGATCCGCTATTAATTTCAGGATAACGCTGGTAACAGGCTTTGGCAACAGAAAGAAAGAATATTGGTTACGCCGGTAAGCCATAATTAAGCCGCATAATGATGAGCCAACTTCTTCTCTCCTGGAACGTTAACGGGCTTCGGTCTGTTTATCAAAAGGGGGCCTTAAATCAGGTTTTTCAGGAAAAAAAGCCGGATATTTTTTGCCTTCAGGAGGTTAAGGCCTCGCCAGACCAATTGCCAGCCAATCTTGCCAAACTTGACGGCTATCATTTTTATTGCCATCCGGCGCAGAAAAAAGGCTATGCCGGCGTGGCTATCTATACGAAAGTTAAGCCTAAAGGGGTGAGGGAGAGGTTAGGCCTTTCCCGCTTCGACAGCGAAGGCCGATTTTTGGGTCTTAGCTTTGGCTCTTTTTTCTTGGCTAATTTTTATTTCCCTCACGGCGGCCGCCAAAAAGAAAATTTAGATTACAAACTAGAGGTTTATGATTATTTTTTGCGCTGGATTAGCCAGCATAAGGAAAAGAATTTAGTTATCGGCGGCGATTTTAACATTGCCCACGAACCTATCGACTTAGCTCGTCCTAAAGAAAACGAGAATAACACCATGTTTACTCCCCAGGAACGAGAGAAAATTGATGAACTAGTGGGTCTTGGTTTTGTTGACAGCTTTCGGCTTTTTAACAAAGAGAGCGGTCACTACACCTGGTGGCCATACTGGGGAAAAGCGCGGGAGCGCAATTTAGGCTGGCGGCTGGATTATATTTTTCTCTCTCCTAGTCTAAAGAAGAACCTCAGGGGAGCTTTTATTTTTCCCCAAATTACCGGCTCTGACCATTGCCCGGTGGGGGCGACTTTCGAGATAAAATAGTATTAAGTATTAAGTATAAAAAGTGGCCGGGGTATAATTCGTCATCCTGACCCCGTTACAAATGATATTTGCTACGGGATAAATTATTCTAATTATTCTAATTGACCTAAGGAAATCCCAAAACCCAATTAAAAATTATTTGGAAATTGGGACTTTTGGCAATTTGGAATTTTTTTAGAAATTAGGTTAATTAGAATAATTAGAGTAATTGAGTAGTTTTTTCATGTTATAATGAAAGCCGATGGCGACTAAAAGAACTTATCAACCAAAAAAGAAGAAAAGAGCGCGTACTCATGGTTTTCGGGCGCGCATGAAAACCCAAACCGGCCGGAGTGTTTTAAAACGCCGCCGCCTAAAGGGTCGTCAGAGGCTGACCGTGACATGAGCTTAACTAAAAAAAGAAAATTAAGAAAAGGTCAAATAGAAGAAGTAAAAAAGAAAGGAATTTTCTATCAGGCAACTCCTTTTTCTTTACGCTACCGACAGGTTGATCCTCAAAAACCTTCTTCTTTTGCCTTTGTAATTTCCAAGAAAGTGAGTAAACAAGCAACGGCGCGCAACCGAACGCGACGGCTTTTTTCCGGCAATGTTCGTGAACTTCTTGATCGCTGTCAGCCGGGCTATGAAGTGATTTTTTTGGTCAAAAGCGAGGCTTTAAATTTAGGCAAAGAAGAAATTGCTGCCGAAGTGGAAAAAGCCTTAACCTCAATTGGGCTTTTAAAAAATGATTAAATCGCTAGCTCTTTTTCTTATTAAAGGATATCAGCTTTTTCTTTCCCCTTTTTTGGGGAATAATTGTCGTTTTGCCCCTTCCTGCTCGGTTTATACGGCGCAAGCCATCGAACAGTATGGCGTTTTAAAAGGCTCTTTTTTGGGTTTTAAAAGAATTTTACGTTGTCACCCTTAAAATGTTTCAGACAATTTTAGTCCAACCCTTAGTTAACGCGCTGGTTATTTTAACGACATACCTGGGTTCTTTGGGGGGAGCAATTATTATTTTAACCGTTTTAATCCGGATCTTGCTTTTGCCCCTTTCTCTCCCCTCTCTTCGTTCGGCCCAGAAAATAAAGGATTTAAACCCGGAACTTCAGGCTTTACAAAAAAAATATGCCAAAGATAAGCAAAAATTAGCCCAGGCGCAAATGGAACTTTACCGTCGGGAGGGGATTAACCCCGCGGCAGGTTGTTTACCTACAATTATTCAATTTATAATTTTAATCGCTCTTTACCAAGTTTTTATTAAGGCCTTGGGCGTTCAGGGGGGAGAAAATTTAAGCCATCTTCTTTATCCAGGAGTTTCCCTGCCTCCTAATGGGGTTAACCTCAATTTTCTTTATCTTGATTTAGGCAAGCCTGATGTTATTGCCGGTTTTGTGCCAGGATTCTTTTTAATCCTCTCAGCTCTTTTCCAGTTTTTAACTACTCGTTTAACGATGCCGGCGGTTTCTGAATCCCAGAAAGTGGCTCAAAAAACAGCGGCAAAAAACGACGATATGATGGTAATGATGCAAAAACAGATGGTTTACATGATGCCAGTGATGACGATTTTTATCGGTTATACTCTACCTGCCGGGGTGACTCTTTATTGGTGGATTACTTCTTTATTTTCTTTTTTGCAACAATGGGTAGTAATGCGCTTAATGAAAAAGGGGGTGAGGGAAAGCAATGACTAATAAGAAAAAAGAATCATTGGGAAAAATTCAAAAATTAACGGCGGAATTATTAGAGAAAATGGGCGTTGAAGCAAAAGTAGAAGTTAAAGAAGATGAAGAAAGCAAAATGTTTTTAATTAATCTTTCCTCACCACAGGATAATGCTTTGCTGGTAGGACGTTTTGGCCGTAATTTGGAAGCCTTGCAGACAATTTTAAACTTGATGGTGGCCAACGCCTTGGGAGAATGGCAACGGGTTTTGGTTGATATTGACGGCTACCGGCAAAAAAGAGAAGAACAGCTTGAGAAAATGGCCCAGCAGGCCTTGGAAAAAGTAGCCGCCACCGGCGAAACGGTAACCTTTTCTGGTCTTTCCTCTTTTGAGCGACGGGTAATTCACCTTTATTTTAAGGATAAACCGGAGATGGAAACTCTTTCTGAAGGGGAAGGCCGCGATCGGCATCTGGTGGTGCGGCGGCGACAACAAGAAAAGTAAAAAAAGTAGCGGCAATTAGAAGAGGAAGGAGTTATAATATCGCCAAAGGTACTCCGCCTGTCTCTCTGTTCTTGTCTGTTGCCTGCCCGCTGAATAGCGGGGTGGAAAGGTATTCCAAAAGAAAAGAAAATCATCGCTCTCCTTCCGCTCAGTCTCCTCTTTGTCCTTATTTTCTTTTTACCAAATTAAGCTTACAACGCCATCTATTTTGTGCTTTCTGTTCTTAGCCAAATTTTCTCCCGCGGCATCCGCCGTACTTTCAGCTTCCAAAAAATTAAAAGCCAAAGATAAAGCCTGGCTAAAAAAAGAAGCAAAAGCCAAAACCATTCCTTAGGAGAGCGGGGAAGGGTTAAAAAAAAGAAACTCTCTTTTAATTCATTTTTAAAGCCGCGCATTGAGGGTGAATCTTTTCTTTTTTGCCCCGCTCCGCCCACCGAGCGCACTTTTTGTTTTTTCCAGTCAGAAAAATTAGTGGGAAATTTAACCCACACTACCGCCTGCGGCACATAAACTAGCTTTCCCCCTTTTAGGCAGGTTTCTTGAGATAAAAAAACATCCTCGGTTAAACAAGAAGGGGGAATTGGCGTCCGATATTTTCTCCTTAGGGCCAAAAGATAGCCGGAGCCATCAAAATATTCTCCTTTGGCGCTTTTTTTAAGCCTTAGTTGGTGGGCAACCGCGGTTAAACAAAACGCCCAAAAGCCAAAAAGAGAATTTCTTTTATTAACGGGCTTGGGCTGGCCGGTGGCTAAGCCTATGTTAGAATTTTTAAAAGCCACTAAAATTTTCTCCAATGCTTCTCTCCCCAAGCAAACATCGCCGTCAGTTAAAACCAAAATTTCTCCTCCCGCTCTTGAGGCGGCTAAATTAAGCGCCGCCGGCTTGCCTTTTCCCTCATCTTTTAAGATTTTAACCTGTGGGTAGCCTTTCGCCACTTCAAGTGTGGGCTCATCCGGCGCCACTACCCAAAGCTCGCCTTTAGAGAAATCAATTTGGGGTAAAAGCGCTTTAATCGCTCGGCCAATGGTTTTCTCCTCGCCAAATGCAGTAATAATAACCGAATAGTTAATTGAGGGCTTCATTCTTTAATAATTTTATCATCTTAACCCAAAATAACCGCCTAATTTGATTTTAGAAAACAGAGGGGATAAACTGGTAATATACATCAGCTATCTTTTTAACCATTGTTTAGTGAAGCTTCAAATCAGGTTGTAGTCAACCAAGAATGCACTCTCAAATTCAAAATTCAAAATGCAAAAGTCAAAATTTCAATTAAAAAGTTAAAAGTTTTTTACTTTTTAATTTTTCCGCCAGCCCCCGCCACGGCAGGGCCAGAGGCGGACCCGCCTTTGGCGGAAACTTGCACTTTTAACTTTTGACTTTTAACTTTTAACTTTCTAAAAGGAGGTGAAGATTATGAGCATTCGGGTGCAAAAAAGAGACGGCCGCTTGGAAGAATTTGATGTTAATAAAATCCGCCAAGGCTTGGCCGCCGCCGGGGCTACCCCCGCGCAGGTGGAGGCCATTACCAAAGAAGTAGAAAGTTGGGCTAAGGATAACGCTACCAAAGGTTTTATCCGCACCGTCGCCATCAAGGAAAAGGTCTTATCTTCCCTACGGCTAGTTAATCCTCAAGCCGCCACCGCTTTTGAAAGCTACCAAAAACCCGCGGAGGGCTAATTACCCAAACTAACAGTTTGGTAAACAGCCTGAGAGATTTGCCGCACCACCTGCTGGAGGAGAGTAAGATCGCTTCCCCGGCTCATTACGCAAAGCAGGTATGGTTTATGGGGGTAATAAATAATCCCGCAATCATGAAATTGCCTAAGATCGCTTTCTTCATAAGCCCTCTCGCCAAATTTGTGAGCTACCTTAATCCCTTCGGGCACACCCCCCACTAGGCCATCATCATAAGTCACTTCGCTTAACAATTTGAGCGCCTTCTCCGACATCTCCCGGCTAAGATAAGAGGCGTTATAAAGAATCCTAAAAAGAGCGGCATAATCTTTAACGGTAATAAAGTTCTCCTCGTCCGCCTCGGCAGGCACTTTCAGACCTAAGTCGGCATAAACTTCCGCCAATTTATTTTTTTCAACATAATCTGCCAATACCTCCAACGCCTGATTATCAGAATAAACAATCATCCGCCTAATCAGCGATCCAATTGAATAAGATTGCCCTGCTACTAGCTGTTCTTCCGGCAAAATATTCTGGGAAAGAGCCTCTTGAGGTTGGTATTCTATCTTTTGGTAAAGATAGTCGGGGTTTTCTTCGGCAATTTTTAAATAAGCAATCATTAACGGCAGTTTAAGGAGACTTGCCGGAGCGAACTTTTCTCTTTCGCCAATGCCGATCCAAGCGCCGGAATTTAGTTCCTGGAAATAAACAGCCACTTGAGAGGCTCTCTTGCTCTCGATGGCAGTATTAATTAATTCTTCTATCTTTTCTCTCAAATAGACTAAATCTCCCCGCCTGGTTTCTTCAAGAGGAGTAAAATCAAGCAGGGGATTAATGAACTGATACTCTGATTGGCGCTCCCGGAAAAAAATATTTTCTTCTCCCTTTTTGGTTAAAAGCTTCTCTCCCAAAGCGCCCAAGGCTACGCCAAGGGTAAAAACTCCCAAGATAAGAGCTCCCTTTTTAAGCTTTTGCCCGCTTATTTTCTCTTTTGGTTCTAGCTGCTTTTTAAGCATAAACCTTTTTTATTCAAAATTACTTTGGTTTTTTAATTGTGGCGGGGCGCAATCCCCAATTATCCTGAACTTGCCTACACTGCCCGTCCAGCAGGCGGATCCGCCGACGGAGTCAGGATAACAAACTATATCCTATCCATTTTAATTATATTCTTCTCCTTGGAAGAAAAAATATAACTTGAGGCGCTTCGATTTAGCAGCCTCTTAGCATCTTAATCTTTACTAAATAGTCGCTTCGCCAAGCATTTATTTGCCAATAGGCAAGGAGAGAAAGCCCCGGCCTCTTTCTTTCAATGCGGCATAAAAATGAACGATCGCTTGTTTTTATGTCACGCTTTATACTTATAAACTAACAAAAAGGGTAGTCTCCTTTGCTTTATCTTCCCATCGCTCTCGTTTCAAAATGCCAATTATCCCGATACTACGCTACCCCATCAATTCATAGTAACGGAATTCTTATCGTCTTCGGCTATCGAAAATCTCGGAGCCTGAAGGATTACCAACGACAGGGAATTGGAAAAAAATTTTGCAACCGGGTTATAGTAACGAATATATTTCAGGCGATTAACGCTTAATAAACAATCTTGATACTTATCTTGCTTATCGCCCCAAAAAAAACCAAAATACAAAAGATAGGATGATCCGGCAGAAAGCAAAAATTCGAAAAGAATGGCTCTTGACAAAGCCAAGCAACGCCCTCACCGTTAAGAAGGCAGCCAAAAAAGCTCCTAAAAATCCTACCAACAAAGCTAAATACTCCTGGTTGGTAAAAGAAAAACCCATTTCTACTAAATCAAGACCCGTAGCGGCGATCATCGTCGGGATTGCCAAAAGAAAGGAAAACTCGGTCGCGCTTTCACGACTTAAGCCTTCCCCCAAACCGGCAAAAATAGTCACCATCGCCCGGGAAACGCCGGGAACTAAAGAAAAAGACTGGGCCATACCGATTAAAAAAACCTGAACCAAGCTTAAATCTTTAATTTTCTTCTGATGCTTTCTTTGACTAAAGAAATCCTCTAGAGCTAACATCAAAATCCCCCCTAAGGCAAGAGAAATAATCACTATTTGAAGATTGCCAAGGAAAACGCCCTTTACCAACGGATAGGCAAAAAATCCAATTATCGCGGTCGGCGCAAAAGCCGTTACCACCCGTAGGAAAAGATAACGATTGGAAAAAAACCGGCGGAAATATAAAACCACAACCGCCAAAATTGCCCCAAGCTGAATAATAATTTCAAAACTTTTTAAAAACTCGCTTTGGGCAAGGCCTAAAAGATGGCCTACCAAAATAAGGTGGCCCGTCGAGGAAATGGGCAGAAATTCACTCACCCCTTCAATTAAACCCAAGACAAGCGCCTGAAAATAAGTCATCATCAATTATTATAATATTCCGGAGAATAAAATGCTAAAATAAGCACCTAAGATGACAAGACTTCTTTTAGCCATTAGCTTAGTTTTAGCCTTAGCTTCTCGGATAAGAAATATCTCTCTTTTTGATCTTGCCAATCGTTTTGCCTTAATTTTGGGGTGGCTTGTTCTTGGCTTAATTACCCTTGCAGGAGGAGTAAAACTCGTGGGTGGCTGGAGCTCCCGCTTTAAAAAACCATCTCTTTCTTTACTAAAAATAAAAAGGAAAGAACGGGTGCTTTTCTTTACTCCCCACCCTGATGACGAAACCCTTGCCGCTGGCGGCCTAATCAGCCAGCTTTTAGCCCAAAAAAATCCTCTCAAAATTATTTCTGTTACCCGCGGCAACGCCAACCCCTCTCTTTTCTTCAAGGATAAAAAGATTAAATTTTCGCCGGAAAAATTCATTGAAACCGGACGTATAAGAGAAGAAGAGGCCAAAAAAGCAATTAAAATCTTAGGCGGGCAAGAAAATAATTTGCTTTTTTGGGATTATCCTGACGGCGTCTTATCTTCTTTATGGAAAGATCCCCAGAAATTAATCGCCAGCCAGACAACTAAACTCGACCACTCTCCAGATACCTTGCAAGAATACCGCGGCGAAAATCTTGTGAAAGATATTAAAAGTGTTATTAAAAAATTTCAGCCCACAATTATTTTTATCCCCCACGAGGAAGATGATAACTCTGATCATCAAGCTGTTTCTTTTTTTGTTAAAAAAGCGTTAAGGGCCTGCGCGTGGCGGGGAATTGTCTACCAATACCCTCTCCATCTAAAAATCTTTAGACTTTTCCGGTTTTATCCTCCAAAAAATAAAATTCTTTTCCCCCCGGCGCGCTTCGGTCAAAAAAACTATCACTGGTTTAGCTTCTGGTTATCAAAAGAACAATTAGAAAAAAAGAAAAACGCTCTTGATTCTTACCAAAGCCAACAAATTATTCCCACCCTGAAAGCACTTTTTAAATCTTTTGAGGCTAAAAATGAAATTTTTGCCCTTTTCGATTATTCTTCAAAGTCCTCCAAGAGATAATCCTTCAGCCGCTTATAACTCACCTTAAGATAGACCGCTAAGCCACGGAGAAAGCCAACTTTCATTTTTTCTTGGTACGAAGATCGTTGACTAGCGATAGTTTGGCGAAAAACTTCAAAAGTTTCCTTAGCATAAGTTTTTACCCAATTCTGTTGTTTGCTAATTTTTTTAAGGTGAAGTGGCTTATCAGAGACCCAGGGAATCACCGCCACTCTCTTTTTCTTCATTAATTCATTAAGAAAAACTTCCAAACCATAACCTGTTTTTTCCATCTTCTTGATTATCCTGTTGTTGAAAGAACTTTTTTTTAAACAGCGCTGTCCGGAAAGAGGCCAAGAGCGATAATAGGGGCTATAGAAAGAAACCAAAACGGCAATCGTCATCTCCGCTTGGTTATTTAATACCGGCCAGACAAGAGAAGAAAGGTGGTGCGATTGGAGGTTGATTAAATCGGCATCCAAAAAAAGAAGGTAATCGTACCGCGCTGTTTTAACTCCCTGAGCCACCGCGTAACCCTTACCACCGTTTTTAGGAAGGTTAATAACTTTAATTTTATCTTTAAAAATCTGAAGTTTTTCCCCGGTTTTATCCTGCGAGGCATCATTCACAACAATAATTTCTCCCACTTCGGGTGTTTTCAGACAAACACCAACCACCCCGGTGATCGTTTGCTCCTCGTTGAAGGCCGGGATAACAACACTGACTAGTTTTTTTTCTTCCCCCATAAGAAAAAGTTAACTAAGGTTAGTTTAGCGCTTTTGTCAAGCGATTTTTGTGCGGTGTCCAAGACATACTATACACTTTCTAAGACTTGATTACGACTTTTTTGTCAAGAAGGTGTTAAAATTGGCAGGCATTAGTTCGGCCAGTTTTAACAAGGAGGTGAAAGAGTATAAAGCATAAAGCGGGGATTAACTTCAAAAACCCAAGGAGAGTTAACCCCAAAGCAGTCAGATTGGCGGTTTTGGAGTATCCAGACGCAAATAAAGGTAATGTTGCCGCTGTCGTCGGAAACTTTGACATTAACCGAACGGCGGTTTATGGCATCGCCAAGAAAGATAGAAAAGGAGACCGCGAGAACTGAGCGGGGATTCCAAGATGCCGGCTGGGAAAAACCCTCCCGGGAATAGAAGATAAGGAATTGATGTTAGAAAAAAACCTGCTTAGGGCCAGAAAGATTGCCACGGTATTTCTTAAAGCACGAGAAGATTCTTGCCCCCGGGGGGTTATCCGTCGTATCCTAAGAAAGAAAGGGAGTTATCTAATCGGTTAAGGGTGAGGGGAGAAAAGAGAGCTTATCAGTTGGTATGCCGCCAAACCTTTTGAGATTGTCCAAATGGATGTGAAGTTCACCCGCGATCATAAAGCTTTAAGCCGTAAGCAGATTATCCGTCCCGACCATCATCGGATATCGGATCCCCGATTACCGGCGGGGACTTTGGATATTAACTCTCGTCTTGGTCCGCCGAGCCGCTGACGGGAAATGCCGCATCCCTCTCTTAGTTACTAAACGCCCCCCAATATCTTCGGCGGGTCATTTCGATCTCCCTTAATTATCTTTTTCGCACGCGATTTTTCCTTTTTGGGCCGCAAAAAGTATTTTATTTTCCTTCTCTAGCTTCTCTCGCCCACTTAGCCCTTGCCTCTGCCCGAGCCTTTTCTAAATCTTCATCACTTGCGCTTGCAGAAAGACCAAAAGCTCTTCTTGCCACCTCAGCCTCTGCCTCTTCCCGAGCCTTTTTTAAATCTTCATCACTTGCGTCTTCAGGAAGATTATGGATTTCTCTTGCTATCCTAGCGTATATCTCTCCCCAATATTTTTCTACTGGATCTTCGTCTCCATGAGGACCATAGATTTCTCTTGCTACCTTCTCCATTATATCCTCTTCCCCTGCTCCCTTTGCTCTCTCTGTTTTTGGCATATTACCGCCTCCTTTCTTTTGAAATTTATAAAAAATTGGTTATAACGGCTAAAGTATATCAAAAACCTATAATTATTACATCTTCGGATTTAAAAATCTTTGGCTAATTTTAATCTTATAAAGATTTTCAATAAAATCAGTTCCGGCATAGCCGGCCAGAAAAGAAGCTTGCCGCCCGGTATCAGCCAAAATTCTGGCAACAGCTCAAACAATTCCAGAAATTCCGATAGTTATCAAAAAATATTTAGGTTTGAAATGGTTTGCCTTTTAGTTAGTTTTTTTGACAAAAACGACTAATCCTCTGATTATTCCTTCAAAAAATCCCGTAGGCAAAAAGATATATCAAAAATTTTTCCGTGTCAAACCAATTATATTATACACCAATCTGCCAAACCCGATAGTAAAGCTTAATCATCACCATTCTTGTCTTATTTTGAGGAAAGCTCCTTCAGGGGATATCTTTGGGTGAAACGGCAGAAGCAATAAAGAAAAACCGCGAGGAGAAAGCGCCGACATTATCTGATTTTCCCTGCCCCATAAACCCTAGGATGTTTTTGATATAGAAGTGCTGCGGATGTTTCTCAATTTACGCAAGGAATTTTTAAACATATCCTGGTTTTATCAACAAAATTTAAAATCAGCTTTTCTCTCTGAATATTTTAGCACAGGGGGCATACTTTCCCTAAGGTTTGCCGGCATCTTAGCGGGGAAGGAGGGACGAATATGACAAACCCATCGCCGCCATTACTTCTTCTATTGTTTTTCTTCCAATTTGCCTGGCGCGATCTCTTCCTCTGACGAGAATTTCCGAAACTTCTTCCGGCCTATTCTCGTAATATCTCCTTCTTTCTCTAATGGGATCAAGCATCTTATTTATGGCAATGGCCAATCTTTCCTTAACAACCTTGTCCCCGATTTTTCCCTGACGATATAGCTCTTCTAAGTTTTGAACTTCATCCTTGTCAGCATTAAAAAGCCTGTGGTAAGTAAAGACCGGATTTTTATCGGGATCCCCCGGAATATCAGCCCTAACTCTGGCGGGATCGGTGTACATTTTCATTATTTTTCTAGTAACTTCTTCTGGCGAATCCGAAAGATAGATGGCATTTCCCAAACTCTTGCTCATTTTTTGCTTACCATCGATACCTACTAGAGTTCGACATGGTCCTACCAATCCTTCTGGTATAGGAAAAATTGGCCTGAAAATCCTATTAAAAGCTCTGGCAATCTCTCTTGTTTGTTCTATATGGGGCAATTGGTCTTCTCCCACCGGGACTAGGGTGGCTTTAAAAAGCAAAATGTCTGCTGCTTGAGAAATCGGATAGGTAAGCATGCCCAAGCTCATTTCTGATACACCATACATACCTATCTCCGCCTTAAGGGTAGGGTTTCTTTTGGCTCTGGCAACAGTTACCAAGAAGTTAAACAGATAGGAGAGTTGCATTAGCTCGGGAACTTGTGATTGGATAACAAAGGTTTTTTCCGGTTTAAGACCAACCCCAAGATAATCAAGCATTACCTCCCTCGCATTTGCCTCAATTTCACGAAAACTAGGCAAATGATCGGTGAGAACCTGTAAATCGGCAATGAGAATAAGAGTATCATACTTGTCTTGAAGGCGAACTCTTTCTTCCAAAGTCGCCGCCAAGTGACCCAAATGAAGTTTCCCCGTCGGACGATCACCGGTAAGAATTCTGGGGGTAAAAAGAAGACCCCCTTTTCTTTCTCTTTGGCATTCTTCTTTAGGCGTAATATTTTTGCTTTTTTGCATATATACTCTAAGGCTTTTGATTTTTCGGTTTATAGCATATGCTACATCAGTATACATAGAAGCGCAAGGTCTTGAAATATTTGATTAAACCTCAAAATAACGCCCCTATCGAAGAAATCAGCGGAAAAGTGTGGAATCTTACGCGTCTTCAGAAAAGAAGAGGCAAAAATTACCTAACTTCATGGTTATACCCTATAAATTTTATAACGAAATTGCCTTCTTTAAGCAAAATGCAAAAATGAAAAATTTTATGTTGCCGAATGAGCTAAAAGAGGAGTTGCTAAGAATCTGGCAAAAAGAGTTCAATAGTAAAAAGCTGGTAATACGTTCCTCATTAAGAGAAAATTTTCTTGTTTCTGTTGGAATCTAGCCGCGGCTCAAAGCAGTCGGCAAGAACTTGAGAAAAATTTTGAAAATCTATTAAGGTGCCAGCCTGAGCCCAAATATTTTTTCGGTTAATTAATTTCGTAAGTTAGAGTTACCGTTATTTCGATTTTATTTTCTCCTGCCTCGATTTGCGGCGTTTCAACCGCCCCCTTCATATCAACCGTCGCTAAACTTTCTAAAGCATAAGGACGAGGGATCTGACTTTCTTCACTAAAATTGGTAATCCGCACTAAATTAACTCCCAAAAGAGAAGCTAATTCTTTGGCCTTATCTTTGGCATCTTTAACCGCCTTTTCTCGCGCCTCTTTCTCCAGCTCTTCCCGATTGTCGATCATAAACTGCAAGTCGCCCAGTTGGTTGGCACCCGCTGCCGCGGTCCCCTCAATAAGGCTGCCAATCTTCTCCATCTCCCGCACCTTTGCCTCCAGCTCCTGGCGCGCTTCATAGCCCACTAATTGCCGTTGGGAAGAAAGATTTTCGCGCCACTCATAGCGAGGACGAAGACTAAAAGTAGTCGTTTTTAAATCCTTCTCTTCGACCCCCTGACTCTTAACGAACTTAATCACCGCATTCATCTTTTGAGAGTTTTGCGCCATTGCCTCAGCGACAGTTTTTGCTTCGGCAACGACAGAAAAAGAAATTAAGGCCAAATCAGGCTTGCCGTAAACCTCGCCCCTGCCACTAACCGCCAGCGTATTTTTAGTTTCAATTTCCTGACCGATATATTTTCCTTCTTTAATTTTGTTTTGTATCCCCGCCACCGCGGAAACAGTCAGGGTCGCCACAAAAATAACTAAAACCGCCAAAAGGGCATTTAAAAGCAACCCCTTGTCTTTAAACCCCTTAACAACTGAAGTTATTTCTTGATTTATCATCTCCCAAGATGATAGCACAATTTAAAACCTGAAAACAATACCTTGCGTCAAAGTTTTTTAATAAAAAGATATCCGCCTAACTTTAATTTACTAATTTACCCATATTTAACTACAGCTTAATTATTCACTTATAATGCCTCTAATGTTTCCAGCACTCTTTTGGCAATCAATCTTTCCCGGCGATTATCCCCTCCCCAAAACCACCCACAACTGGTAAAGCCCAAAAGAGAGTAGAGTTTTCCCAAATATTGCTTCCTTTCCCCATCCGCCAATCCAGAGCAGAACCTGGCTTCAAAATTCCTGCCAGCAAAAAGATCCCCTCTTATTCGCAACACCCTTTCAATAAAATCAGCCTTTTTTTCTTCTCCAATTTTGAATTTGCCATTAAAAGCGGTTAATTTTTCGTAAAGCTCTCTTCTCTCAGCCAAAACCGCCGGGGAAGGGGAATCACAAAAACAAGTTCCCTGCCACCGACCCAATTCGTGCGGGCAACTCCAGCTGGAATTTTCTACCAATTCACCATATGTCTTTCCTTCCTGCGACCTTATTAACGCCTCTTTTAAATTTAAAGGGGCAATGCCATAGGAATCAAAAATATTAGGAGAAAGAACTTCCAGTAAAAATTTTTCTCGATCGCGTTTATGATGACCAAAAGTTTCCATGTCCACCCCAATCGCCAACTGCTCTCGGCCATACTTGTGCCTTTCCCAAAAGCTAACGGCGTCGGTTGTTTCCCCGTCGTTAAAGGCAACTTTGCCGCTTTCTGAAGCCTCAAAGCAAAAGATCCCCACTTCTCCCCCCGAGGGTAGAGAAATAAATATCGGCTGTTCTTTTTTTCTTCCCGGCGGAAACGCCACTTGATCATCCCGCAGGACAACAAATTCATATCCCGCCCTCTTGGCTTGTTCTAAAGTTGATAAGCTAACCGCTGTTTCCGGAAGCCACAAGCCCTTAGGATCAAAACCGAAATCTTCTCTAAAGGCTTCTTTCCCCAAATTTAAAAGAAGCCCTTGATCGTCCTCGGGTAAAAGTGGCAAAATAGCGTGGATAAAGGGATCGCCTAAAACACGATATTCGGGGTCTTTTTGTCTATTTACAAGATCAACCATCTCCCTAAAATCGGCCGGGTGAGCTGTTTTCAGCCATTCCCGCAGGGTAGAGTAGAAAGAAAAAACCATTCCCTGGGGGAATCTCTCCCCCGACTTTACCAGAATCGGCCAATAAACTTCTCTGTAAATTTGCTCGTTTACCTCGGGATAAATTGAAAGCGCTCCGCCGCAGCCATCAGGAAAGGAAAGCTCCCGCGGCGGCTGATAGGCATGAAGGAAAAAAACTGTTGGCCATGGTTTCCCTTCCGGACTCATTTAAGAAAAAAATTTTAGAAGCTATTTCTTCTCAAAGCCCGAAGCCTCTCTAATGTTAATCTAAAAAAGAAATGATAGCCCTAAAATCAATAAAACAACACCGATGCCGCCTAACCCCAGTGTTACTTCCGGTAGGCCGCTAACTGGCATTTCCTCAGCGGAAGAAGCGAGCGTGGGAGCTGCCGTTGGCTGAACCTGAGAACCACCGGCCCTAAAAGAAGAAGTGGGGGTAGGGGAGGCCCTTAGGCCCGAGGTCGGCGTGGGTGTAGAAATTCCTGTCGGCGAAGGAGTCGGCGTGGGCGTAGAAATCCCTGTTGGCAAGGTAGTCGGCGTGGGCGATCCCGTTATCCCGCCGGCAAAGATTAAAGTAGCCGCCGAGCGGTTTATAATCACATTAGCACCCCCTTCCTGAAGAGCTGCGGCCTGGGTTTCGGGCGAAAAACTTATCTGTGTATTTTTTTCTGTTGCTGTGGCCACTGTTTCTTTCACTAAGAAATGAAGGGTAGCCGCCACCCCCTGCCCGCTTTTTGGTCCGCCCGGAGGCGCTCCCAAAATATAAACTAGTTGTCCCGGAATGCTTGTGTCTTTTTTAAGCTCTACCGGCGAGGAAAAAAATGAGCCCGGGGCAACACTTTTTAAATTTAAATATTCAGTCGCATAGTTAATATGAAGCTCAATTGCCGCCACCACATTCTCGTTGGTATTAATAACCACGTTTAGATCGATTTCGTCGCCGGGCCGAACTAAACGACTGGCCGGTTCAAGAGCAATTGTTGTTGCCGGAGCGGCTTTAGTGCGAGTTTCCTGTCGTTGCTTGACCAAGAAAGAAACCCCTATGATCACCCCTATTCCTAAAATTGCCCCTCCAACCAGCAAAAAATTCTTTTTATTTTTCATAAAATTATTCTGCTTTTTCTTCAATTTTAATTTTTAGAGGCCGAGCTGACTTTACCACGTTTTTCTCTTCCCCTATCGCCGCCGCTTGGGTTTGCGCTGAAAAATTGACCAAAGTTTCTCCTTTGTGGCCTTTCTCCTTGACCAAAAAATTAATTAAAACCAAATTCCCTTTCCCTTGCCGCGGCTTTTGCGGGGAACACAAAAAAGTAAAAAATGCCTTCCCTTCCGCATTATCAATTCTTTGCTCTGCTACCGTTGCCGGCGTAAAAAAATCTCCCGGCAAAATGCTGATAATTTCTAAGAATTTATCTTCAAACTCCAGCCCAATTTCTATCCCCGCAAGAATATTTTGCCCCGAGTCGACCATCAACATCACCGGTACGGTTTTGCCTGCTTCTGCGACGATTTCCTCCGGCTGCCAATAGAAACTTGTCTGCGCCTGTGGACCAAACCGAGAATTTTTTCTTAACCACCAATTTAGAAAAAGAACCACTAAGAGAGCTAAAAAAAGCCCTCCCAGAAGAAGGTTTTTCTTCTCCGCGCGCTTTGGTTTTTTTTCCTGATTAATTTCCTTCATTTTTATAAAGAGATTAGGATACTTTTGGCGTTTCCTCTTCTTTTGGCGCTATTATTAATAGCGACGGCGCCAAAATCTTATTAAAATCCTGCCCCGAAATATTGGTTTTCTATTGAGAACTATCCCAGTAGGGGTCGAGATTTTCCAAAAAGATCCGCACTTCTTCGCTGTCGCTAAAAAGACGATGAGGCGAACTCTGCGGCCCAAGAAAAGTTGATTCCTTCTCCAGCTTGATTAAATTAGTAATTGTCGTTGGCACCGGTCCGTCTAGTTGATTATAACGAAGATGTAAGCCTATCAACGTTGTCAAATTGCCGATTGCTTCGGGAATGTGGCCGGAAAGCTGGTTGTCATCAAGATGAAGGCTGGTTAATTGGGTAAGGTTGCCGATTGTTTCGGGGATGGAACCGGAAAGCTGGTTGGTAAAAAGATAAAGCTCGGTTAATTGGGTAAGGTTGCCGATTGTTTCGGGGATGGAACCGGAGAGCTGGTTAGCGTAAAGCCAAAGTTCTTTCAGTTGGGACAAGCCGCCGATTGTTTCGGGGATGGAACCGGAAAGCTGGTTATTGTTAAGATAAAGGTCGGTTAATTGAGTAAGGTTGCCGATTGTTTCGGGGATGGAACCGGAAAGCTGGTTAGCGTGAAGCCAAAGTTCTTTCAGTTGGGACAAGTTGCCGATTGTTTCGGGGATGGAACCGGAAAGCTGGTTATTGTTAAGATAAAGGCCGGTTAATTGGGTAAGGTTGCCGATGCTGGCCGGGATAGAACCGGAGAGTTGGTTATAAAAAAGATAAAGTTCTCTCAGTTGGGACAAGTTGCCGATTGTTTCGGGGATAGGATCGGAAAACTGGTTATTGTCAAGATAAAGGCCGGTTAATTGGGTAAGGTTGCCGATGCTGGCCGGGATAGAACCGGAGAGTTGGTTAGTGCCTAGATAAAGTTCTCTTAGTTGGGACAAGTTGCCGATTGTTTCGGGGATGGAACCGGAAAGCTCGTTAAGCTGAAGATAAAGTCCTTTTAGTTGGGACAAGTTGCCGATTGTTTCGGGGATGGAACCGGAAAGTTGATTGCCGTTAAGACGAAGATTAGCCACATGGCCGTCTTCACAAGTCACTCCATACCAGCCGCACGGCTTGGTATTCAAATCCCACCTATTATCCCAGCCTGAACCGTTAGTTTGCCTGTATAAGTCCAGAAGCGCCGCCTTTTCTTCGGCAGAAACTTCCCCCTCTTCGATAGGGGTAATTGACACCGGCGCTGTGGTTGGCGTAGGCGTGACCGTCGGTGGCTTTTCGGTCACTGTCTCCCCCTGTTTATCAAAATTCTCCACCAACAAAGCGTAATCAAAAATATCAATTCGCCCATTGCCGTTGAGGTCGGGCGCCAAACCCGTTTCTTCTTTGCCAAAATCTTCCAAAAGAGCATTATAATCAAAAATATCAATTTTGTTGTTATTGTCAATATCGCCCGCTAAAAGCTGGCCCACCGCCACGGCCTTAATCTCCCCCTTGTTTAAGGATACCTCCGGAATGACTCGGCTTAAATGAACCGGCCCCTTAACCCAAAAGGAAGTATTTTCCAAATCAGAATTCTGGTCGCTCATAATTTGTACCGGCGAAAAACCTTCGGCGCCAATTTCTAACTGGTAAGAGGCAATTTCTCCCCCCGAAGCATTATAAATTTTTACCGTTACCAAAGAATGATTATCCTGACGATTTTGTAATTTTAAATTAATTTGAAAAGCAGGATGATCGGGGTGGGGAGTAACTATTGGCGTAGGAGCAGGCGTCGCCGTTGGCGCAGGGGTAGGCGTCGCCGTTGGCGCAGGAGTAGGGGTAGAGAGGGGAGTTGGAGAAAGAGTAACGGTCGGAGTTGGCGTAATTGAAGTCGATGGAAAAGAGGCCGCTCGCTCCATTGCCGCCAACACATCTATTAGCCCCGCTCCATATTCCAATTCATTGTAATTAGGAATCGCTACCTTATTTGCCGTCTCTTCTAAAATGCTTTTAACATCTATTGGCGAAAGATTGGGATTAATACTTAGCATTAATGCTATCGTCGCAGTCACATGCGGCGTAGCCATTGAAGTCCCTTGGTAAAGAATCAGGGGAAATATATACCAACCAGGTCTACTGGGATCGGGGATATAACAATAATAATATTCTCCCCCTGAAAGTACGTAAAAAACCTCTGTAAAATTTTCGAAATCGTTAGGAAAAATAGTCTGTTGAACAATGCCATCAGCCAGCCCGTCTTCGTTTTGGTCCCATAAATCATCCTCATTATCGTTAAATATTTGTCCCCCGGGGGCAACCAAATCCAAGGCTTCGCCATAATCGGAATAATAAGCCCTAACGTTATCCCAACGCGTTGCCCCCACGGCAATTGCTTCCTCATACTTAGCCGGATAAAGCATGTTATAAGCGGAAGGAGCTCCTCGGCTGGCGTCGTTTCCCGAAGCAGCCACTACCACTATTCCCGCCTCTACTGCCCTTTCAATAGCCTCATGCAATGTCTCTGCTGCGAATGATTGTCCGAAACTCATATTAATAATATCGGCGCCCTTGCTCACCGCATAGTCAATTCCTTCAATTATGTCTGAAGTATAACCTTCGCCATTTGAATCCAAAGACTTAATAGGGATAATCGTTATTCTTGGGGCAATACCAGCAGCATGGGCGCCATTGTTTGTCTCTTGAGCAATAGTGGCCGTTACGTGCGTTCCATGACCATGATCATCATTTGGATGGCTATTCCTAATCGTTTCCACGTATCCGCCATTATTATCAAAAACGCTGGTAATTCTCCGCGGCGAGGAAAAATTAGTGTACGCCAATTCGGGCGCTTTTCCGTATTGAGCTGAACCATTGTTATAATCCTCGAAGGCCACCCCCGTATCAATCACCGCCACCTTAATTTCCGGGCCACCCCCTTGACGAGCAACCTCAAACTCTTCCCATGCCTGAGGCAAGCTAATTCTTTCCAAGTTCCACTGGAAATAGTCCTTTGGGGATTTATCGCCTCCCTCGCCAACAAGATAAGGATCGTTTGGTGCCCATAGAAGGTGAACCGGGTAATTGGGTTCCGCCACCACCACCTCTCTTTCTTGAGAATAATCTACAATTGCTTCGGCCAGATTTACTTCTTCGGGAAGTTCGACCATTACCGTTCTCTCGGCCACTCTTGTTCTTCCTAAAGCCTCCATCCTTTCTATCCCCAGCTTTTTGTTTAAATCAGTTACGCCGCTCATCCCCTTAACGGCAATCCCTCCTTTTCGAAGAACCACTTTCTTGCCAAGGAGACTCACGGAAATTTCTTTTTCTTCCTCAATAACTGGCTTTTTCTTAAAAGTAATGATGATTTGTCTTGGAATCTTCTCTTCCTTTAAAAACCGTCCCGCCGGCGAAATTCTTGAAACATCTTGGGAAATTTCAAAAGGAGAAGGTGCTTGCGCAAAAATCAATTTTGGGGAATAATTCCCCGAAGCAAAAAAACTTACCGCCACTGCCAAAAATATCGCCGCAGAGAAAAACCGCTTTGCTCTTAAAAAAGCGGGGGTATTTTCTCCTCTCTTGTCATTCTTGTCTTCCACTTTTTCGCCTTAATTATTAAATATAATGCCTCAAATTGTCGTTGCCGACCTGGCTCTAACTATAAATAAAAAAAAACTTTTTGTCAATCAGTAGTCAGTAGTTTTTTCCCCGAAATTAGCGCCATTGACAACGGTCTTCAAAGCATGAACACCGTTTTTGATAGCGCTCGGCATTATAGCAGGAACGATACTCGCAAGTGGTCGCCCTTTCTTCCTCGTTTTTCGCCCGGCAAACCTGCCCCGAGCAACCACCCGCTTGACAGTCTTTGTCGCTTTTGCATTCACCATAGGTCGAAAAGCCGCAAAATTCTTCGCTTGTCGTTTTAATTTGCTCGTTATCTTGAGAAGAGGTTTGGCCTTCTTTTTTTTTGCTTTCTTTATTCTGGCCAATAAAAAAAATGCCCATCGCAATGTTAATTATTAATACTACCAGAAAAAGCCCCCAAAAAAAACCTTTCTGCCTTATCGTAAATTTCTTCTTCATTTTTCCTCTTTTTAAGGATAAAGCTTTCCAAAAAAAGTAATCAAACTCCCTCGCCTTCTGCCTCCCCCAAAACTATTAGTCGTGCTCTGTAAACACTTTCTTGAAAGTCGCATCCTTTTCTTCCAAATACTCAATTAACATCGCCGCATGCTCTTTTTCCTCATCGCGATTGTGGGCGAGAATTCTCTTTAACTCTTCATCATCGCTGGCCTGGAAACGCTCTTCGTAAACATTAATCGCGTCAAGCTCTTCAATTAAAGACTGCCTGGCTCGCGCCAAGTTTTTGGCCTCCTCTGTTTGCTTTTCTGCATCGCTTCCTAAGTTATAGCTCATCATTATTCACCTCCTCCAAACTCTCCCGCCATTTATTATGGCTTAACTGGTCGTTAAAATCAACCGGCGGTAACTTTTAGACCAAATAATTTTTTATCTTTACCACTTCCGCCAATCTTTGTCTCCAAAAAACTATCCTTTTAAACCAAAATGCTTAAACAGTTTTTAAAGAATACTTTTTTTAATTAAGGCTGCTAATAAGAAAAAGGACTCGCCTATCATCTCTAATCCTTCTTCTAAGGCAACATAATACACGTAAATATCTTTCCCATACGTTGCGGATACTAAAAGCTCAAAAATTAAAACCCTCAAAAAGCAGAAGGCGCCTATTAGCATCGGCAGACAAACTGGCTTTCCTGCAAACCTCATTTTCAAGATAAGCAAAAAAAAATAAAGAGAATTACCAAGCCGAGGGGAAATATCCAAGAAAAATTAGAAAGCATCTTCAGCCTTCCTCCCTTTTCCAGGCCTGATTTAATTAAAGTGTTGATATGCTCATGAACCTCAAAATACTCATCAAAAACAGGATAATAAAAAAGAAACCATAGGCTAAATCAACAATTTTCCTGCCGTTTGGTTCTCCCTTTTTAATATTCGCTAAGGAAAGATGTCCGGTTAAAAAGGCGGTAACGGTGGAAAAAAAGGCGGCGAGAGTATATTTTTCGTCCATATAAAAATGCTTGTATCCATCCCCAGCACCCGAACCGGATGGAGCCATAAATGGAGAACCACTATCGCCATGGCGGTTAAAAAAAGAAAGAAAAAAATAACCAATTCCCGACGACAGTGATGGGAAAAATAAAAATCTGCCCCTTTCACTGGTATTATTCTAACCTAAATAAGAGCATTTAGAAATAAGCCGCAGAAAAAATCTTGTCTCTTTTTTTATATAAAATTCAGCTGGCAGACAAAATGATAGTTTAACCGCTTCCGGTTAGTTATATAATGGATCTTGATGAAAACGAAAAAATTCACCATCCTCCATTCCAACGACATGCACGGCGACTTCTTGGCCGAAATTAAAGCTGGCAAAAAAGAACTAATTGGCGGTCTTGCTCTTCTTTCCGGCTATATTAACAAGGTAAGAAAAGAAGAAGAAAATGTTCTTTATGTTATCTCCGGCGACATGCTCCAGGGCTCTTTAATTGACAGTGAGTGGAAAGGCTGCTCCACCATTGAAATTATGAATTATCTGGCTCCTGACGTGGTTACCGTAGGCAATCATGAAGTTGATTATGGCTTGCCCCATCTTCTTTTCTTGGAAAAAATGGCCAATTTTCCGATTATCAACGCCAACCTCTATATCACCAAAAATAACCGCCGCATTTTACAGCCGTACCTGATTATTAAAAAAGCCGGCTTTGACATTCTTTTCACTGGCATTATCACCGAGAAGGTTATGGATTCCATTAAACAAGATAAATTAATCGGCACTTTTGTAAGCATTGAGGAAGCCAGCCAAGAGGTAGGGAAAATCTGCAACGCTTATAAAAACAACGATATCGACTTAACCATTTTGCTTACTCATATTGGCTTTGAGTCCGACAAAGAGTTGGCAAAACTTTTGAAACCCGAATGGGGAGTGGACATGATTATCGGCGGCCATTCCCACACCGTTTTGGAAAAACCGGCCAAAGTTAACAACATCTTGATTGCCCAAGCCGGAGTGGGCACCAACCAGATCGGCCGCTTTGATATTGTCGTTGATGACAACACCAACAGCATTGTTGATTATCAATGGCAGCTTATTCCCATCGACGAACATTTAGCCAAACCCGACAAGAAACTGGAAGAATATATCCAAAGCTTCCAAAAAGAAGTAGAGAGAAAATATAACGTGATTATCACTAAATTTTCCCAAAAGCTAACCCATCCAAGGCGAGAAGTGGAAACTTCTTTGGGAAATTTAGTCGCCGACGCGCTGGCCGCCTGCGCCGAGTGCGACGTGATGCTGGTGGGCAGCGGCTCAATCCGCGGCAAAGAGCTGGGGCCGGCGGTCACTTTAAAAGATCTACTCGCTTGTTTCCCTTATAGCGGCCCCTTGAAACGTTTCGCCATCACCGGCGCCCAGCTTTGGAAAATTTTTGAACATATTATGAGGCCGGAAAACAGAAACGGGGAAGGGGAATGTTATCAGATAAACAGCGGCGTAAAGGCCGTTTACTCCGACAAAGATCACCGGCTCGAATCGCTTGCCATCAACGGCACTCCGATTGACCGAACCAAATTTTACACTCTTTGCCTGCAGGAATATCATTTTAATAATTCCGCCGCTTATTTAAACATCACTAACGAAGAGCTTTTATCATCCGGCCAGTCGAAAGTGGTCAGCACCTCCGACCGGGAGGTTTTAGAAGAATTTTTGAAAAACAACCAGAACATTTCTCGGAAAGTTGAGGGAAGGCTGGTCTATCGATAAACTAAATTAGCATCTCGACAAGAGTAAAAGGGAGCTTTCTCGTCTTCTAATAAAAAGGTCATCCTACCCGATTTTAAATAATATTTGCGGGCTGGGTTGAACAAAGCGTCATCCTGACGAAAGTCAGGATCAGTTTTTAATTTTCAATTTTCATTTCTCAATTTTCAATCAATTTTCATTTAACTAATAAAACAATTTTCAAAATAAAACTAACCTTTTTTCAAAAAAACTAATAGATGAAAATTAAAAATTGTAAATTGAAAATTAGTCTTTAACTTTTAACTTAAGATTTACCGCTCGCCCCCGCTTCCGGAGAGCCGATTTCTTTTTTGCCGTGAGCTTAATTTTTTAAGATTAGTTTTGGCTACCTCGTCCAGCGAAGGCCCAACTCGGTGGCAATTTGCACGAGGTATCAAAACACATCTCCCAGATCCTTGGCAATTTCTTCTTTTCTCGGCTGGTCAACAATTCCTGATTATTCCGTAAAACTTTTTTAATTTTTTCCGCCACCTCGCCGGCTTTACCAGCTTAAGCCTAGGGTAGGGCAGATAAAATTCTTGCCTTTCTTGGCGTAAATATTCTTTTGGCGGAGAAGTCTTTGATATATAATCAAATCATGCCCGAGCAAGGCGAAACAGGCGCAAAAACAAACGTCCCTTCCGCGGAAGAAGCCCTGGACAGAAGGCCTTACCCGAAAGAGAGACCTGCCGATGGCTGGAATATATGGGCGGAGGCTTTTAACCACCTGAGGGTTGAAGAGGGTGAGGAGGTGGGCGTCTCCAGGGAAGAAGGAGCCTATGTGATCTCTCTTCCTCCCCAGCCTACCCTTAAGGAAGTTCTGGAGGCAACCACCGCCTTTATTGAAGAAGCGGGTCTTAAGATGGAAAAGACACG
>JAGPNC010000038.1 GCA_018052565.1 Candidatus Shapirobacteria bacterium
TAACCGGCAAAAACGCCATGGAAAAAACCAAAGAAAAACTAACCAGCTTTTACAAAAAGAACCGCCTGATCATTTTTAGCCTTATTCTGATGCTGGTATCTCTTTCGGCGATGATCTTAGTCGGCAAGGCGGAAAAGAAAGCGGAAAAGGAAGGAACCGGAATCCCCCTTTCTCCCCAGGAAGCGGCCATCTCCCCAACCGCCATTCCTATCCGCTTGCGCTTCTTCGCCGAAGAAGAACCGGTTCTCAAGCCAGCCGCCACCTTCTCGCTGGCCATCATTCCCGATTCTCCTCTCCTTCTTTCTGTCTATCGGCTGGAGGTTCTTTTTGATCCCCAAGTTCTAAGTGTCGCCAAAGTCTCCGGGGGCAGTTTTTTCAAGAACCCAACCATTCTAAGACAACAGATTGACAACAAGCAGGGGCGGTTAGACTTCTCGGCCGGGATTAACATCGAAAAGGAAGCCCTTAACGACAAGCTGCCAAGCCGAGAGCCGCTAGCGATAATTGATTTTCTGGTTAACCCCCTTCTTCCCAAAGACCTTTCTTCCACCACCATCTCTTTTGGAGAAAAAACCATGCTTTATCTGGGAGGAGAAATAGAAAATCTCAACCGGGAAGAAAAGACCATCTTCGTTAATCTTGAAGCGAAAAGATAGGTCGCGGAAAAACCTTGGCGGAAAGGCGTCCGCGATTTTCTTGTCAACTTATCGAGGAATAAAAAATAAAAAGAAAGCGAGGATAGGTTTTCCGGAAATTTTTATCTTCCCCTTTCCTTATCGCCATTTATTTTCCTGTTATTTTCCTTAGTTCTCCCTGAGGATCGCGCGCCAAAACCACCGCTGAAGAAATTAGCACTCCCGCCGCTCCTAATTTTTGAGCCTTTAAAACATCCTCGGCGCTGTTAATTCCCGCTCCCACCACCAGAGGAATCCCCCTTTGATAACAAATTCTTTTGGCCTTGCGAATAATTCCCGGTTGGGCCTGGCTTACCGAAACTTCTCCCCCAATAAGTTCTGGCGGCTCATAGGCTAGAAAATCCGGTTTCAAAAAAACCCGCTTCTCGAGTTGGCCCAAGGTTTTGGCACAAACCATCACCGAGAAGTTTTCTGCCAAATTCTTTAAACGTCTAATGGTGCGCTTAATTGTCCCCGGCGGTAATTGGTGTTCACTATGGCCCAAAAGGGTGCCTGAAGCCCCGGCGGCCAAAATTGCCTCTGGGCTAAGCCAACCCGTATGAGCTCCGGCTTCAAAATAATCAACATGTTGCGTCCAAAGCGGGCCATCCGTTTCTTTCTTAATCCGATAAAGATCCGCCACCTGAACAACAGGAATAATTGTTTGCCCTGTTTGCTTTCCTACCTTAAAGCAAATTTTCGCCAAAGCCACCGCTTTGCCTCCCGTTGCCCCAGGATAAGTTTTGAAGTTAATAAAAAAGGCAAAAGCCACGGCTGTTGGCAAGTATTTAGTATTAAGTATTATGTATTAAGTATAAAAGCCTCAAAACTTTTTTAGTTTTATTCTTTTAGTTTTGAGATTTACGGTTTCCTGGAGTAAGAGAGTTTTTTATTATACATAATATTTAATACTCTCTTTTTTCGCTTAATCGCTATTATTCCCACCCCAGCTTTTTCTTCCCTGCCGCGGTCATTTTTTCTGGACTCCAGGGAGGATCAAAAGTTAAATTCACCGCCGCCTCTTCCACTCCTTCAAGAGAGGCCACTTTTTCTTTTACCTCGTCAGCCAAATTGCTCATAAAAGGACATCCCGGCGCCGTTAGCGTCATCAAAATTTTTACCCGCGCTCCCCTTTTGCCTTCCGTCACCTGAAGTTGATAAATCAAACCTAAATCAACGATGCTTATCCCCAGCTCCGGGTCCAAAACTTCTTCTAGAGCCTGATAAATTTCTTTCTTGTCAATCATTTACCTTTTGCTAAGGCCTCCACCTCCTCTCTAAAGCGTTCTTTATCCTGAACGCCAATCCATTCTTTTAAAGCCTCCCCGTTTTTAAAAAGAATAATGGTGGGGATGCTCATCACCCCGTATTGACCAGCTAAAGCAGAATTTTCGTCAACGTTAATTTTTCCCACCTTTATTTTTCCTTGCCATTCTTTGTCTAATTCTTCCAAGATCGGAGCCATCATTAAACATGGGCCACACCACGGCGCCCAAAAATCAACAAGCACCGGCAATAACGATTCTTCTACTTCTTTTTTAAAGTTTTCCTCGTTAATCTCCATTGACTTTCCTAAAAATTTCAACTATGCTTATTTTAACTTTTCTTGGAAAATTTAGCAAGAAGGAGAGATGACGAGGGTTAAAAAAGGTATTATTGCCGCCGCCGGCCGGGGCACCCGTTTTCTGCCCGTCACCAAAGCTTACCCCAAAGAGCTGGTCCCCATTTTGGAAAAGCCAAACATTCAATATTTGGTGGAAGAACTTTTAGCCGCAGGCGTTAACGAGATTGCCATCGTTCACCGCCACGGCGATCCAGCCCTAAAAAGATATTTCACCCCCGACAAAGAGTTAGAGAAATTCTTAAAAGAAAACGGTAAGGAAGAATTTTTAGAAAGCCTGGAAAAAATTTGGCAAAAGGCAAAGACGCTTCGTTTTATTCCTCAACCTCAACACCTTCCCTATGGCAACGCCTCGCCGGTTTTGGCGGCTAAAAACTTTCTTAAAAATGAGCCGTTTATTTTTATGTTTGGCGATGATCTCTTAATTGAGGAAAAAACCGGTCAATACCTTAAAACATTAATTTCCTGTTATGAAAAATACCAACCGGCGATTATCTTGGGCGCCCAGGAAGTTTCCCGCGAGGAAATCAGCCGCTACGCCAGCATTAAATATCAAAACGATCCCCGCTATCCTTACCGGGCCACTGCCGTTTTAGAAAAATTACCCCCAGAAAAAGCACCCTCGCTGGTGGCTCAATTTGGCCGATTTGTGGTTTCTCCGGAAATTTTTCCTGTCCTCGCCACCCAAAAGCTTTCCCGCGACAACGAACTTTGGTTTGCTGACGCCGTAAACACTTTAGCTAAAAATAAAGTGGCTTTGGCTGTCCCTTTAACTGACGCCGTCTGGATGACCACCGGCGATCCCCTGCGCTGGCTGGAAACTAATCTTGCTGTGGGCCTACGCCACCCTCAAATT
>JAGPNC010000020.1 GCA_018052565.1 Candidatus Shapirobacteria bacterium
AAAGAAAAGACGATCAAGGCCAAGAACAAAACCCCTTTAGGGCCAGAAAGGTTATCAGGGTATCTTTTAAAGTATGAGAAGATCTTGTCCCCCGGGGACTATCCGTCATCTCCTAAGAAGGAACAGGAGAAGGATTATCTGCTCCATCAGGGGAAGAAAGGGGAGAAAGGGAAAAAGGGAGTTTATTGATTGGTATTCGTCCAAACCTTTTGAGATTGTCCAAACTGAGGTAAAGTTTATTAGAGATCAAAAAGCTTCAGCCGAAGAACAAATTATCCACCTTGACCAATATGGGATTCCCAACTATCAGTGGGGAGCCCTGAATATCACCTGCCGGTTTAAGCTCATAGGCTTTTCCCAAGAAAAATCATGGGCTAATGACCTTCGCTGGTATCTTTGGGTAATCTCCTGGTTAAGATCCCGCGGAGTAACTTACCAGATTATCTTTACCGCTGATAATGGAGAAGAGTTTGGCGGTAAATCGTGGCTTAAGGTAAAAGAATTAAGAAGACTGATTGCCGGTCTTGGTTTTAGGTTGATCCAGAATTACAAGAGTCATCCGGAAGAGAATGCTCATTTAAAAAGATCTCCTCGGGCTGATGATGAAGAGTTTTCCATTCCCAGAATCTTGAAGATCAAAAGCAAAGATGGCCCTTTGGAGGAAACTTTCTCCTACTTTTATTACTATAATAATGTTCGGAAACATTCCTCTCCTGGCCACCAAACGTCCTACCAATACTTAAAAGGGAAACTCCCCCGAGATTGATGATAAAATACGTTTTGCTCGCCCGATTATATTAGACAAGGCGGCGGTAAAATTAGGCCCTTGGAGTGGAGACAATGTGTTGACACAACACCTTGAGATATTAATTCTCAATTTTTAACCGCTTATAGCCAAGAGCAAAACATAAATAAATTAATTCTATCCGAATCGTCTCCCTCCCGACTTAACGCCAAAGGCGCTTGATCCTCTACCGCAGCAACGTTTGCCAGCCTATATTTAACTAATTTCGGCGGGCAAATTTTAATTTCCCCTTCTCCAGGCAATTTTAGCCAGTTTTCTGCCTCATGCCCTCTCCTTCCCGGGAAAACCACTTCGCCCCCGGCAGGGTATCAAAAATATATATTTCTTTATCTTCGATGACTCTCCATATCGGCAATGACAAAATTTGCCAAGTCAGTTTTTACGCCCCAACCGTTAATTTTCTCTAATGTGTTTTAGCCAGTTTAAGTTCCTCCTAATTTCTTCGGGAATAGCTAGTTGATAACGGTCTCGGATAATCGCGATGCCTTCTTTCATGCTAAAAACATAAGTATCAGGAATTCGAAGCTTGCCAAGAAAGTTAATGACAAATATCTTCTTTTACTACCTCCCGATATTTTCCCATTAATTCTAATCGCCGGTCGTGGGGGTGAAAGAAAAGCTGGCCGGACAGAATTTCCTCACTCCCCTGATGGGCCTTAATTTTTTTAAGCTGGAGGTAAGCCAAAAGCTTTTCGCCAAAACATGGGAAAATATCTCTTGGGGAATTTAAATTTTTTGCTTTTGCCTTTGGCCATTCTTTTTGTCTCCCCTTAAAAGCCTGCGGTAAAAAAGAAGCGGCCCAGAAATTCGCCGCCAAAAACCGCTGATAGGTTCCCGCCTTGTTAACTAAGGGCCTCATCTGTAAAATTTCGTGGGCGGTATATAAATCTTGCCTTTCTTTCGCCAGAGCCAAATAGTTTTCATCTAAAAAGAGATTAAGGCAAATTTTGTTGCACACTTTTTTTTGGTTTGGCCGCCGCCGCCAACCTAAAACCTCCAAAAGAATAATTGCCCAAAAGCGGCTACGCCAAAGCCAGCCGGAGCGGGTAATGATTAAAAAATCAATATCGTCTTCTTCTTGAGCCGCCTTCATGGCCAAGTTACCCGTTAAGCCAACTAGCAAAACCCCCGGCAAAAAGCCCAAAATTTGCGCCGCTTTTTTGGCTTTTTTTATTTTCTTCTCGGCATAGCTCTCCTTTTTTTTTCTTTCCTCTATCTTTTTATTTTGGGGTAAAAAATAAAAACCGTCTTTGGCAACAATTTTTCTCTCTTTTTTTAATTCTTCTAAAGCTTTTTTTACTTCTTGCCGCCCGGCTTTTATCGGCAGCCAATACCAAACTTCTTCTTCCAAAAGGGGATAAGAGAAGAGATTAAAGTAAGAAAGGGTGGCGAAGGCGGCGGATTTTATCTCCATAACAGAGTGGGATCACAACTTCCTATTCTAAACTTATAGCTGCTCCATAAAAATTCAAAAGTTAACCATACAAATTCAAAAATCAAAATGAAAATGTAAAATGTAAGATTATTTTTTACCTTTTAGAGTAAGAATGCTTGAACCAAGTATTTTGGAAATCTCGTCTGCTTCCGATAATAACTCATCTGCTTTTCTCTTAAGTTCAACGTTGGCTACCCCCTCCCTAATCGGTAAATACCAATACTTAGCTTCATTGGCACTTTTTAAAGCAATTTCAAAAAATTTAATGTAATCTTTCTTTAAACTTGATGATTTTGCCTCAACAACATTGGCGCCAATTGAGGTAACGGCTCTAACAAGCTGGTCAGCAATAGGCCAGATGCTTCTCTCTTTTCTTAACTCCTCGGCAAATCTAATTGTTCTAATAGAAAACCTAATAAGTCGGCTAATAAATTCCTTTTTAAATTTTTCTTTTTCATTTTGCATTTTGAGATTTGCATTTTGAATTCTTCTAGAGCGCTAATATTTTTTAGCGTGTCTTTTCGTCCCAAAAGAAGATATAAATCAAAATCAAATTTGTTGTTATAGTCCGTATTTCTGGAGCACCGAAGCCACTCCCTGACTTACCACGGTTTCAAGCTGGGGATCTCCCCCCGACAAGGAGCGATTGATAGCATCTTCAAAGTATTTCCTGATCGTATCATTGATACCATTGTCAAAAGTCCGGGAGCAAAGATACCAGCTCTTGGCGTAAGAAGCTTGCTTCAAAAATGGGCTCAGGAGGGGATCATTTTCCAGAGTAGAAGCAAGGCTTCGGCGAGGGTATAAAGCGCCAACATAATGGACCTGGCTGCCAGCCTGAAAAACCCGTTCTAAGGTTTCACTCTGAGCTAAGTAAGCTAAAAATTCAAAAGCTAAATCTTGGCGCTGACTTTTGTTAGAAACCCCTTCCACCCAAAAGCTGGCCCAAGAAACAGGCCTCTCCTGCCCGGGAATTTGCGGCAGCTGCGGCACCGGCGCCACGCCAAAGTTGAGATTAGAATTAAGCTCGTGGAGGTTGATAATTCGCCAAGAAGGCCCAAAGTAAAAAGCCAGTTTATTACCCGCAAAAGCTATGGTCGAAGCGGGTAGAGTCTCATCCCAAACCTTATCCTCGCGCGAAAAAACCATAAAAAAATCAAAAGCTTGCCTGGCGATTTCATCATATGGACCCGCTAAATTAACTTCGTTTTGCAACATCATCAAACCCAAAATATCACTCCAATGATCCACGTTGGAGGCGGCTCCTAAGGCGACCCCGGCCACCCTGAGGCGGCCATTTTCCTCCCGCTGGGTAAGCTGATAAGCCGCCTGCCGAAATTCATCCCAGGTTTTGGGAACGCTAATATTTGCCGCCGCCAAAAGGTCCTTATTATAAAAAAGAGCCAAAGTGTCAACCATTAAGGGAACACCATAAAAACTATTACCTGACCTTATCGCCTCCACTCCCACGGGATAAAAGTCATTCTCTAAGCCTATTTGCGCGACAAGATTTGGCGACAAGGGAGCCAAGTCACCTTTGAACATCGGCAACCAAGTGTTGTGAAAGCGAAAAATATCCGGCCCCCGACCGGAAGCCAGGGCGTTTTGTAAACGAAGACGATAATCGGTAATTGACTGTTGCTCGTAATTAATCTTTACCTCGGGATGAGTTTTTTCAAATTCAGCAATCACCCCTTCCATCACCGCCGGCGGTTCCCAAAGCCCCCAATAAGTAAGTTCAACTATTTTCTCTTCCTCAGACGGAGAACGGTGGGAAAACCACCAAAAAGCTCCTCCTCCGGCAAGAAGCAAAATTATTAACCCTAAAAGCCAGCCCTTGCTACCCAAGAATTTCTTTTTTTCGGTAATAGGGGGGGGAGGTGGCGGGGAGGAGGGGGGTATACCGGCAACTGGCGGTTGCGGCTCAGTCGGAGGCGTTAGGCTAGCCCCAGAAACAGGCGGAGTTGGCGGCGGTGGCGAAACTTCCTTTTTCTCTTCCTCCAAAAAAGAAGCACCCTCTTGCTGTGACGCTGGCGGCGGCGAGGGAAAAGTTTCCGGCGCCGGAACTACTTTTCCCCCTTCCTTCTTCTGCCACGAAAAAGTTCTTTCCTCTTCCCCTCCTTTCAGGAGGGAAGCAGTTTCGTGTTTTCCTTGACCGGAGTCTTCACTACGTGGTGGTAAGGCCATTGCTTTTATCATATAATAGCGAAAGGAAAGAAGCAAGAGAAGCAAAAAACAAATTCAAAAGGCAATCCGCCAGCTGGCGGACAAAAGTAAAAAGTTTTTTACTCCACTTTTTAATTTTGACTTATACTTTTGACTTTTAACTTTTAACTTTTGACTTTCCTGTCATAAAATAGCACTTAAAATTTGTGATATAAATGAAGCTTATTAAAAAGTTTTTTTTGCCCTTTTTAGTCGTTATCGTCTTTTTCTTTCTCTTGGTGGCGGCTATTTACGAACTTGCCTACACAGGGAAAATCTATCCCGGAGTAAAAATCGGCCCCGTTGATGTGGGCAACAAAACCCCAGAAGAGGCGGAAAAAATTTTAGCAACTCTTGTTAAGCAAAATCTTAAAACCTTGGAAATTTTCCATCCCCAAAAACCGGAGAAAAAATTTCTTCTTGAACCACAAGAAATCAGATTTGCCATTGAAGAAAAACCGCTTGTCCAAGAAGCCTATTTAGTCGGCCGGCAAGGTAATATTTTAGGACAGGCGCAGCAGAAAAAAGAAGCATGGAGAGGAGAAATTAGCCTTCCTTTAAAAGTCGAATTTAACGCCGAGCTTTTGCAGGCCAAAGTAGCCACCATGGCCGCCGAAGTTTTTGTCCCACCCCTGCCGCCAACAATTAATTTTAAAAATGGCGAAGTCTTAATTGATCCCGGCCAGAGCGGCGAGGAACTTGACCAGCGACAATTGCAGGAAAAAATTATTAAGCGTTTTTCTAATCTCAATTTTGACCCGCTGCCCCTACCATTAAGAATCACCAATCCGCCCCCAACAGACGAAGAAGTTAAAAAACTTAAAGAAAAGGCCCAAGGCTTAATGAGCAAAGAGATCGTCTTCAAGCAAGGAGAAGAAACAATTGATCGCTGGAACGGGGAGAAGCTTATCTCCACCTTGCGTTTCTCAGCCGCTGAATTTGAAGAAAAAATTAAGGAAGAGGTGGCTATTTTAGCCACCAAAACCAACACTGAGCCGCAAAATGCTCTTTTTGAATTCAAAGACAACCGCGTGGCTGTTTTCAAACCCTCAAGACCCGGTCGAAAGCTAAAAGAGGAGGAAACCTTTTCTCTTATTAAAGAGAATTTAGAAAAACTGGCCCAAAATGAGGAAAAAAGTTTAATTTTGGAACTGCCGATCTTTTTGGCGCCGCCTTTAATCACCACCGAGAATGTTAATGATTTAGGCATTCGCGAACTTTTGGGTGAAGGCGTTTCTTACTTTCGCGGCTCAACTGCCGGCCGGGCTCACAACATCACCTTAGCTTCAAGCAAACTCAATGGCCAGCTTTTAGGCCCCGGCGAAACCTTTTCTTTTAATGCCGCCTTGGGCGAGGTTTCTGCTGCCACCGGCTACCAGCCGGCTTATATTATCAAAGAAGGGCGGACAGTTCTAGGCGACGGGGGTGGCGTTTGCCAAGTTTCGACCACCCTCTTCCGTGCCGCCCTAAATGCCGGCCTGCCCATTTTAGAGCGCCAAGCCCACGCCTATCGCGTTTCTTATTACGAGCAAGAATCATTTGCCGGTTTGGATGCCACCGTTTATTCGCCCAAACCGGACTTGCGAGTCCAAAACGACACCCCGGCTTATATTCTCTTCCAAGCTCAAGTTTTCCCTAAAGAATTTAAGCTCGTTTTCCAGCTTTATGGCACCGCTGACGGCCGCCAGGCGGCCATCGCTAACCCCCGCCTTTGGGATCAGGTGGCCCCGCCACCGCCACTTTATATTGACGACCCCACCCTGCCAAAAGGCGAGGTCCGTCAGGTGGAAGCGCCGGTTTGGGGCGCTAAGGCCGCCTTTGACTGGAAAGTGGTCCGCGACGGCCAGGTTCTGCAGGAACGCACTTTTTATTCTTCCTACCAGCCCTGGCAGGCGGTTTATCTTAAGGGGACAAAAGAGTAAAATATTCAATGGCTAAATCACTGTGGGAGATGGCAGCTGGGAATTGGTAGTTGGTAGTGAGGAAAAATGTTTCTTTCTCTAATTCCAATTACCGTCTCCTAACCACTATTTTAAACTGTCATTCTGACCCCCGTGGCAAATGATATTTACAACGGGGTAAATTATTCTAATTATTTTAAATTAACCTAATTATTATAAAATAAATCCCAAATACCAAACCCCAATCTGCCCAGGGCGGATTATCTTTAGTTAATTTTAATTTTATGAATTGGGATTTGGGTGTTCTTTAGGTCAATTAGAATAATTAGAGTAATTAGAACAATTTTTAATTTTTATTCCGATCCTGAATCCTGCCTAAGAAGGCGGGAGGGTTTGCGTTTTACGCTTGATTTCTGTCTTTTATACTTAATACTTAGTGGCTGGGACATAATTTGTCATCCTGACTCCTCGCCGGCAAGCGAGTTAAAATTAAATTTTTGACTTTTGAATTGTCATTTTGCCTTTTGACTTTTGATTTTTGAATTTATTTTTCCCATGCTTATCCTCTCCCTTGAAACCTCTTGCGATGAAACCAGCGTGGCCCTTGTGGAAAATGGCACCAAAATTTTGTCTAATGTGGTGGCCTCGTCGGTGGCCTTGCACCAAAAAACCGGCGGCATTATTCCCGAAACGGCCGCCCGCCAGCAACTGGCCTATCTTTTGCCGGTTTTGGAAGAAGCCTTGCGCCAATACCAGCCCCAAAAAGAACTCCAAAAAACCTTAAGCGAGGCCGTTGACGCTCTTGCCGTCACCATCGGCCCGGGGCTGATTGGCTCGCTGGTGGTGGGGGTAGAGGCAGCCAAAACCTTAAGTTTTTTAACCGGTAAACCACTTCTGCCAGTTAATCATCTTTTGGGCCATCTTTTTGCCAACTGGCTGGAGAAAAAAGAAAAAGATTTTCCCCCTCTTCCGGCCGTGGCTCTCATCGCCTCCGGCGGCCATACCGATTTGGTTAGGGCAGAAAAGAAGAAAAAATTTGCCTTTTCCTATCTTGGCGGCACCCGAGATGATGCCGCTGGCGAGTGCTTTGATAAATGCGCCCGCGTTTTGGGTCTTGGCTATCCGGGCGGGCCGGCAATCGCTCAGGCGGCAGCTAATTTTTCCCCAAAAGAAGGCCCTAAAATTAGTTTGCCGCGGCCGATGATTGGCGCCCGCAACTTTGATTTTTCCTTTTCCGGGCTTAAAACCGCCGTTATTAATAAAGTAAGAGAGCTGGAGAAAAAAAACCAGTTATTTCCTGCCGCGATTAACGCCCTTGCCTGGGAAATTCAAGAGGCGATCGCTGATTGCTTGGTTAAAAAAACTCTTAGGGCCGCCGAAGAGCGCCAAGCCCAAGCCATTCTTTTGGGCGGCGGCGTTTGCGCCAACCAACGCCTGCGGGAAAAACTGCTTGAGGAGAATCAGAATCGTTTTCCCATTTTTATCCCCAAACCCTCTTTTTGCACCGATAACGCCGCCCCCATTGCCGCCGCCGCCTACTTCTTAAAACCAACCCCCGCCTTGCTCCAAAATCTCAAAGCCCAGCCAAGCCTCAGAATCACCTAAGCTCCCTTTTACTTTCTTCTTTTTTGTGCTATGGTTAAAATATAGAAAGGTGAGGGGTATAAGTTTATCAGCACACACTAAAAGGAAAATTTATTTTGCGGATTAAAAATTGGATCAAGGTGCAAAAATCAAAATGAAAATTAAAAATTTAAAAAAATTAGTAATTCGTAATTAAAAGATAAGCCTGTTTTTGGCAATTACGTGTTACCAGTTACACATATTACGGATTACTAATTTTCAATTTTGCATTTTGAGATTTGCATTTTGCCCTTGCTTATTACCTGTTACAAATTACGGATTACAAGTTCCTTGTCTTTTGATTTCATGATCTTGTGATCTTTTGACTTTGAAATTCAGTTTCATGACCAAAACTGCCAAAGCCTTACCGTGGTTGGGGGTGGTGGCGGTCAAAAAGGCAGTTTTAATTTTTGGCCGTCATCCACAAGAAAAAAACCTCTTTTTGGTGCTCAAAAGCAAGAACGGCCTTGACTTTTCCCCTTTTAAAGCTTGGGCGGAAATTATTGACCAAAAGGGCCAGCCGGAGGAAATTAAAAAAACCAGTGATTTTAACCTCACAAGGCTTAACAATCGCTATTTCCTCACCTACCTCAAAGAGGAGAAAAAAGGAAAGGTTTTAAACGGCGCCTTCTGGAGCGGTTTTTCCCACTGGCAGAAAATGGGCCCCTGGCCAAACATTACTAAACCATCTTTCATTGCCCCTAATTATCAATGGGAGAAAAAGCATGTTCTTTTCTTTGGCGGTCGGGAAGTAAAAATCGCCACCACCAATACCCTTAAAAAATGGCAAGTCGGAAAAAGAATTTATCCCTCAAAACCCCTGACAGTCGGTCAGGAAATAAGAGTGGGCCAGGTTTTTAAAGCCAAAAAAGGTCTCGTGCTTTTTTACAGCCAAAAAACCGGGCTTTCCAATCAATGCCGCCTCGGCGCCTTGCTTTTGGATTCCCAAAAACCGACAAAGGTCATCAAAAAAGAAAAGCTCTGGGAAGGGGAGTGGAAAGAAAAAGTTTCTTTTTTGGGAATGGTAGTTCTGGGAAGCCGTCTGTTGACTTATTGGCAGGACAAGCAGGGAGAAATTTTTGCCTTAAATCTTCCTTACCTGCCGCCGGCTATCCAAAGCGACAAGAAAGACTTCAGCGCCCCTCTGGTAAGCCGCTACCGCGATAATCCTATCTTAGAACCGATTAACACCCATAAGTGGGAATCGAAAGCGGTTTTTAACAGCGCTGTTTTTACCGATCAGGAAAAAATCCATCTTATTTATCGCGCCGTGGGCGAGGATGATATCTCTGTTTGGGGCTATGCCTCAACCAAAGACGGCTTCCAAATCGAAGAAAGGCTTGAGAAACCAATTTACGCTCCCCGCGAGGATTTTGAAGGCGGCGTTCGCCGCCCCGCCTCTTTTTATCGTCCCACCCTTTCCTGCGGCAGTGGCTATGGCGGTTGTGAAGATCCCCGCGCCACTTTAATTGAGAACCGTCTTTATTTTACCTATACCGCTTTTGACGGTGGCAACCCTCCCCGCGTCGCCCTCACTTCGATTGATGTTGACGATTTTCGCCACCAACGCTGGCGTTGGCGCCAACCGGTCCTTCTTTCGCCACCGGGGCAAACTAACAAGAACTGGGTTCTTTTCCCCCAAAAAATTAAAGGAAAATACGCTCTGCTTCACAGCATTTCCCCCAAAATTCTAATTGATTATCTTGACGATCTTAATTTTGATGGCCATACTTTTATCAAAAGCAATTACGATGGCCAGGCTCCTGGCGCCTTATGGGAAAGCCGAATCCGTGGCGTCGGCACTCCCCCCATCCTTACCGATTTAGGCTGGCTTATTTTTTACCACGCTATGGATAAAAAAGAACCCTATTTTTATAAAATCGGGGCGATGATTTTGGATAAAGATGACCCCACCCGCATCCGCTGGAGATCCTACCAACCGGTTTTAGAGCCCCGGGAGGTTTATGAAACCACCGGTATTAAACCGGGAATTGTTTATACCTGCGGGGCGGCTCTTTTCCAAAAAAATCTCTTGCTTTATTATGGCGCTTCCGATAATATTTTAGCGGTTGCCAGCGCCCCGGCAGAAGAATTTTTGGAAAAAATGCGCTCCGGCGGCCAACCAAGACTGGAACCGAAGAGAATGAAAGTCAATTATCGATTACCCACGCCAAGAACACAATTCTGACTGAATTAAATTCAAAAGTTAAAATTCAAAATGCAAAATTACAATTCAAAATCCAAAAGTGATTTAAAGAAGAGGTGTTTCGAGTTTAGTCTGGCAATCATTGCTTTTATTGATACTCTTCCCAACAAAAGAGCCGCTTGGATCATTGCTGACCAACTCTTAAGAGCGGCCATGTCTATTGGCGCTAATCTTATTGAAGGAGGTGCTGCCAGTTCAAGACTAGAGTATAAAAAATACTACGAGATTGCTTTAAAAAGCGCTAATGAAACCAAGTATTGGTTATGCTTATTAAGAGAGTCAGGCTTAGGAGAAAAAGAAAGAATCCAAACTCTTTTAGATGAAGCAACAGAATTGGCTAATATGTTGGCGGTTGGTGTGATGAAGCTTAAAAGAAAAACTTTTTAATTTTAACTTTTAACTTTTAAATTTTGACTTTTGAATTTTTTTAAAGTCTGCCTTTAATTAAATACAAAAAGCGCTATTATTCCCATGCTTTTCACCCGTCATCCCAAAAATCCCATTTTAGGCCCTGATGAAGACCAGCCTTGGGAAGCTGTCGCCACTTTTAACGGCAGTATCGCCCCGGCCGCCGCTGGCTATCATTTTCTTTACCGGGCTCAGGGAGAGACAAAACGTTATTTTGACCAGGACATCAGTCTCGCCTCAATCGGTTATGCCCAAAGCCCAGACGGAATTAACTTCAAAAACCGGCGGCTTCTTATCCATCCCGAAGACCCTTGGGAGCAATTTGGCGCTGAGGATCCTCGCGTAAGCAAGCTGGGGAAAAATTACTATATTTTCTACACTGCCCTCTCAAGCTTCCCCCCTCAGCCACAGGATATTAAAATCGGCGTGGCCCTGACCCGCGATTTTGAAAAAATTGAGCAAAAGCACCAAGTGACTTTTTTTAATTCCAAAGCGATGGCCCTTTTCCCGGAAAAAATTAACGGGAAAATAGCGGCCCTCTTAACCGTCCACACCGACCAGCCACCAGCAAAAATTTGCCTAGCCTCTTTTGAAAGCGAAGAAGAAATTTGGTTTCAGCCCTTTTGGGAGAAATGGTACACCTCATGGGAAAAAAACGCTCTTGCGATTTCCCACGGCGAAAAAGACCATTTAGAATTAGGAAGCGCGCCCCTCAAAACTCCCAAGGGCTGGCTTATTTTTTACTCTTATATTAAGGATTACTTTGCCGGCCGGCCTTACTTCACCATTCGCGCCGCCCTTCTTGATCTTAAAAACCCTCAAAAAGTCCTGGCCGAAAGTGATTCTCTCCTTGAGCCGCGGGAGGAATATGAGCGCTTCGGCCAAGTACCGGGAGTTATTTTCCCCTCGGCAGCAATGCCCAAAGACAACCAGGTTTATCTTTATTATGGCGCGGCCGATACCACCTGCTGCTTGGCCACTGCCCCTCTTAATGAAGTTTTAAACGAGCTTCTTTTGCCAAAAAAAATTACCATTACCGACCAGAACCAGAAATTCCGTCTTAAACGATATCCCAAAAATCCCCTCCTTGCCCCTAAACCCGAGCATCCTTGGGAGTCACGTTATGTTTTAAACCCCGGCGCTATTTTTATTAACAGCCGGGTTCATCTTCTCTACCGGGCGATGGGGCAAGACTATACCTCGGTTTTAGGCTATGCCTCAAGCAAGGATGGCTTTAACTTCGATGAACGCCTTAGCCTGCCGGTTTATACTCCCCGGGCCGATCTCGAGCTTAAAGCCGAGCCTAATATTTATTCCGGCTGTGAGGACCCTAGGTTAACCCTTTTGAATAACCGGCTTTACCTTTGCTACACTGGCTTCGACGGCAAAACCCCCACCGCCGCCGCCCTTTCCTCAATTAAAATAGACGATTTTCTATCGCGCCGCTGGCAATGGGCCTTTCCCCAACGGCTTTCTTATCCAGACAGAAGCGATAAAAATGTCGCCCTCTTGCCAGAGAAAATTAATGGCCAATATGTCTTTTTCCACCGTGTTGGTCATTGTATTTGGATTGATCGCATTGATCATCTCGAATGTCTTGGCAAAAGTTGCTGGCTGGGAGGACAAGTGATTATGTGGCCAAGGGCGGGAAAATGGGACAGCGAAAAAATCGGCATCGCCGGCCCTCCTCATAAAACTCCCGATGGCTGGGTTTTAATCTATCATGGCCTCTCGCGCGAAGATCGCCAGTACCGGCTGGGGGCAGTTTTGTTGGATCGGAAAAATCCGGAAAAAGTTATACGTCATCTTGACTATCCTATTCTTGAACCGCAAGAATCTTATGAAAAAGAGGGGCTACGGCCAGGAACCGTTTTCTCCTGCGGCAGTGTGGTTTTGGGCGACCAACTCTTAGTCTACTATGGCGCCGCCGATCAGGTGGTAGCGGTAGCTTCCGGCTCTTTTAAGAAATTACTCCAAAGTCTCAAGAAGGTGCCGGAAAGAGAAGAGTATTAGGAACGAGACATAGTTAAGAATGTCTCCATCCTCGGCATCTATCAAAATGTAGCAAGAAAAAGAATAAACTTATTGACGACTTTTTATCCTTTAAATTTTTCTAAAATAGGTTTCATCCTCTTTTCAAATTCTCCCGCCGAAATCCCTTGCTCATGGTAATTCCTAAAATCATATTCATCTTCCAATGGCGGCTTATCTTCGCTACCTAACGAACCCTTTGCCCTGTATTGATAATCCGCCCCTCCGCCGCCCCAGTTCAAATTTAGCCTATTCATGGCATCATGAAAAGCGCTTGGCGCTACTATATAAAGTACGACTTCACTATTTCTCTCTTTTTTAGGCCATAATAATTGCCATAATTGACGATCTTGCAGAAGTAAACCCGTTACCAAAAGAAGCCTTGCGTCTTCTTCCGGACACTGTCCTTTTTCGACAATTTCCTGTAGCACTACCCTTAAATCGCCCCCCTTTTCTCTTATCAACGCCGGGAGATGGTCAAGCGCGAAAATATCCAAATCGTTGCCAAGTTCGGTCATGCGTCCCGGAAATAAACCGGCATTTTCCTGGCAAGGAACTTCGCTAAGAGCTTTCTCGGTAAACACCACAGAATTGCAAAAACCTGTCAAGACTATAACACTCCATGTTCTATGAACGGGAGCTATTCCCTGTCCACCAACTGGGAATTGCAGCTCTGGTGCTGTATTGCGTCTTTTATCATACTCCATAATTTTTCTCACTAGGCTAGGAGTATCCGGGACAAACCTATAATAATCATCGATCGATACAACAAGTGGCTGTATAGGGTATTCTTTATTTTCGAAACATCCAACAATATAGGCGGTAACTTTTAATTCCTTGCTCTCATCGTAAGCCGACATTGAGCTTATATAGCCAAAACCGCCCGCCTCTCTCCACATGATGGCTGTTCCTGCTTTCTCTAGTCTTTTCTTTTCGCTATCGCTCAAAACAACCCTCCTCAACTCTTCCCTATTTTTTCTATCGCTCAATAAGATCTCATTAAATTTCATATCGGGAGAGGAAGAAAGAGGGCCATCTTCTTCATTAGCCATATACTCTAATTATATCATCACGGTAGGAAGAAATTATCACATATCTAGCCCTTGGGACGCTAATTTTGCGTCTTGAAACTTCAGGTAGGTTAAATCAGCAGCATAGATTTCGTCAAGCCTGCCTGCCATTAGGCATTTAATTAAGTTGGCGCAATGGTAAGAATCTACTGATCAGGTT
>JAGPNC010000039.1 GCA_018052565.1 Candidatus Shapirobacteria bacterium
TTTTTGCACCAGTTATTCGCTCATTCGTATCTATTCGTTTTCATTCGCGTTTATTCGCGTCTTTTAATAATTTAGCAATTTATATTTCTCATGCCGGTAACCAAATCCGCCCAAGGAGCATTAAAACAGCAACAAAGGCGCTTGCAAGAAAATAAGCGCACCAAACGTCTTTATAAAGAAGCCATCAAGGAGTTTAAGAAAAATCCCGAGGAAAAAAAATTATCGTGGGTTTTTTCCCAAGTCGATCGGGCAGCCAAGAAAAACGTTATCCACAAAAATAAGGCGGCCAGACTAAAGGCGCAACTTTCCAAACTTGCTACCAAGCCTAAAACCCAAAGCAGAAAAAAAAGCGCTTCTAAATCTTCCTCTAAAACCCCTAAAAAATCCTCTTAAAGATTTCCGGCAAAAAACACCCCTTAACAAAATCAAATTTTTTCTATTCCTTTCTTCAGGAATTTTTAACTATGACTAAAAAGTTTAAGGTAAAAACCATTGTCATGATTTGGAAAAGGGCCCTCAGGCTCTTTTTTTTGCCTAAAATGACCAAAATTATAAAAAAGTCCTTCTTTGCCCACCGAATTATTTCCAAGTCCGTTAGCAAATTAACTCCTGGATGCGTCCGGAAAGTTGTTGATCAAACAAAAGCTAAAGAGCAATGGCTTACCCTGTTTAATCTTTTCCGCTCCCTAGGGGTTAAAGCCGAAACGGTAAAACCCCAGCCAGACCTACCGGATATAGTTTTTAGCACCGATCAGGCCTTAATTAAGGGGGGAAGTAATTTTGACCATTTTCGCTTAGGCAAAGGAGAAAAGAAAGCAAAATATGCCGGCAATGGCTTGAAAATAATGGCTTTAGAGTTTTTAACCTGCCTATCTTTTCTTATTTTGAAGGCGGCGACGCTCTTAAGGCAGACAACAAAATTATTCTTGGTTATGGCTTTCGTACCCGCCCCCAAGTAGCAAGCTTCCTTCATAATTTATTAAAAGTGCCCGTTATCACTCTAAAATTAGCTAATCCCCGCTTTTATCACCTTGATGCTTGCCTGTTTATCGTTAACCAAAAAACCGCTTTTTATTACCCCCGGCTTTTGATAAAAACTCCAAAACAAAATTAGCTTGCCTTTTTACTAACCTCATTCCTTTGCCAAAAAATGAAGCCTCCGCCCTTGCCGCCAACAGCCTTATTACCAATCATCAGGCAATTGTCCCCCAGAAAAACCCCTTTCTTACCAAAAATCTCAAAAAATTTGGTTACCGCGTACACCAGTTAGATATCAGTCAATTTCTCAATTCATTACCTTGCCATTACTACCCATAATTAACTATCTAACTAATCTTTCCGCACAAAGACCCCTTTGACAAAGTGTTAAAAACTTTCTATACTGTTTTAAACTCTAAAAATTAACTGCCTGCCAAATGGCTGTCAAACAAAAAGAAATCTCTCTTTTACCCGAAGAAAAAACCGGACTCCAGTCAACTTTGGAAAAAGCTTTTGACTGGCTGGTGAATACCGGGCGGTGGATTATTGTCTTCACCGAATTAATCGTTATTTTAGCTTTCCTCTCCCGTTTTTGGCTTGACCAGCGGCTGGCAAACATCTATGCTAAAAATATCCAAAAAATTACCATCATTGAAGCCGCCTCCGACTTTGAAAATGAATTCCGGACTTTGCAAAAACAAACTGAACAAATCAGCTCACTCCAAAAAGAGCAGAAGGACCAAGCCGGGGTTTTAGAAAATATCGTCGCCCTCTTACCTCCCGATATTTATCTTACTTCTCTAAAGGTTGGCGATAAGGCGGTGGAGATGGAAATTTTTTCTCTCCAAGAAGAAGGCTTGGTCACTTTTTTTAAAAACCTAATTCTTACTCCCTTCTTTAGCGAAGTAGAAATTGCCAATATCACCAGCTCCACTTGGGGAAGAGAAACAAAACTAACCATCAAAGCCCAGCTATCAAAAGCAAATACAAATAAAAACTAAAAAATGGAATTCCCTGATTATCGCCAATATCTTACTTATATTCCCCAGCCCATCAGAGCGCGAGGACGCGATTTTGCGGCCGTTACCGCCTCTCTTTTTCTCACCGCTTTTTTCCTCTTCTTTGCCATCAGACCCACCGCCAATGCCATTGCCGAACTCTTAGGAGAGATAAAGGCGCGCGAAAAAAGCGATGTCCAATTACAAGAAAAAATTGACCAAATTATTAAAGCGCAAAATTTTTATAACCAAATTTACGACCGGCTTTTTTTGGTAGAAGAGGCCCTCCCCAAAAATCCCCAAATTGCCTCATTGGCAAAAGAAATTGAAGCCCAACGACTGAAAGAAAACCTTGACTTAAGCAAATTAGGTTATTCTTCCCTCGTTTTAACCGATGAAACAGGCAGCAAGGGTAAGAAAAAGGAAACGGCCAGCTTAACCCCCATTAATTTTACTCTTAGTATGGCCGGTCAATATTTAGATTTTAAGGATTTTCTGAAAAATGTTTTTGAGCAAAGGCGAATTGTCCATATCAATAATTTTGAAATCCAACAAGCAAAAGAAGAAGAAATAATTAAACTTGATATTTCGTTGAGCGGCAACACTTTTTATCTTAACTACCATGGCGACAAAACAGAACAACAATAGAAAAAAAACCAAGATTAACAAAGATCTTTTTGTTCTTTCTCTTCTCACCTTCATAACTGTGGGCGCATGGGTAGGAAGCGAAGCCTACCACCATTTTGTTGCTAAGCAGGCAATAACTGTTCCGGAAAATCTTCTCACTCCCCTTGAGCCAAAAATAAATATGGAAATTCTTGACCAGCTTGAGGAAAGGAAACAATTAAGCGAGGAAGAAATAGAACAAATTTTAGGCGGCGTTTCTCCACCAGAAGCCACCCCCTCTCCTCAAGCCGAGGCTACTCCCACACCAACAGCCACCTCTTCTGCCCAAGTCAGCCCTTCGCCCACACTCTTTCTCCCCCAAGAAATTTCACCAACTAAAAGTCTAGAAAGCCTAAATTGGCCTTATCGCCAAAAAGAAAAGGTATGCCTTCTATAAATCAAAAAACTATCCCCACGTTATTGGGCCTGCTATTAACCACAATTCTAGCA
>JAGPNC010000040.1 GCA_018052565.1 Candidatus Shapirobacteria bacterium
TTAGCCGTGCGCCCTTCCCGATAAACAACCTTGCGCTTGCTTTTTTCTTCCTTTGTCTCTTCGTGCTCGGCCTTAACGGTAACTACCCCTCCCTCTACCGAAATATCTACTTTTTCGGCGGGGACGCCGGGCACATTGGCTTTAACCACAAACGCATCGTCGGTTTCGTAGGCGCTAAGGCTGTCGGTTGCTTCTCCCCATTCTTCTTCTTCGAAGAAGGGTCTTAGCCAAAAACGAGGCCAGTCATTAAGATCCGACTTAACAATTGCCATCCTTTCTCACCTCCTTTTTCAAAATGAGACACGATACAGAGAAGAAAAAGATGCAAAGAATGATAAATAGATTGCTATTTTATTGAAAAAGAAATTACCAGATCAAATTTTCAATCAGCTATTAGCAGAATAGCATATCTTTTGCTAAGATGTCAAGAGGAAAAATTTATGGTGCTTGGGACAGGTGATAATTTTGCTTCTAGCGGGGCACGCGTTGCTCCATTTTGTTGTGGAGTAGCAAGACTCGTGCCTCGTGCCGAATGGTGCGGCGGTTAGCTTGTTTCGAAATAATGTTTACTGTGTTATATTTATGCCCCGTCAGAGTAAATACTACATAATATTTTATTTCTTAATATGTCTTAAAAAAGCGCGATATTGAGCCTTGCCCGTGGGGTATTTTAGCCACGACAAGTAATTTGGCAGTTTTTCAACTTCTATTAAAATTCTTTCTTCTGTCTCCAAGCATTTTCCCGGTATAAATTGATTATCCAATTGCACTTTAGAAATAAATCTTACCTGTTGATGATGTCTTTGGATTTTGTTTTTCTCGTTAGGGGAGACAACCTCTAAGGACCCCAATAAAAATAAATTTTTCAATTTTATTTGGGCCTCTTCTTTGGTTTCTCTTTTGGCTGTCTCTTCAGCTTTTTCTCCCGCCTTTGTTCGGCCTCCCGGCAGAGTGAATCTATCTTCCCCCTTATCCCTAACGAGAACCACTTTATTATCTTTGGTAACACAAAAAACATAAACTTGCCAAACAGGCAAGTCTAATTGTTTAGCAGGATGCCAGATGAAAGTAATAGTTTTGTTATTAAAGTTTCTTTTTTCAGATATTGCCTTCATATTTTCCTTTTTAACTTATTTCCAATGATTGTTTTGCTCCCCCTTAATGGGGATTCGCCCCTTAAGGTGTAAACACTGATGACCCTGCAAGCATAAACACTTGACCATTCATTATATAATAGTATCAGTGGTTTAATTTATTGAACTATATGCGGTTGACAGAAAAGAAATTACCCAAAGAAAAAGAGCGGGAGCTTAGAGAGCGCCTTTATCAGCTTTTGGCGGATATTAAAAATGAAAAAGAAGCGAAAGCTTTTTGCCGGGGAATTTTAAGCCCGGGGGAGGAAATGGCTATTGCCAAAAGATTGGGAATTTTTGCCGAATTAGAGAAAGGCGCCTCTTATGCAAGGGTGCGAAAATCCTTCTTGGTTTCTCCGGCCACAGTGGCGCGTTTTAAGCGGCAAGTCAATCAGCCGGAGGTAAAATTGATTATTAAGAAAATGGCTATCGATGAGTGGGCCGGGAATTGGGAGAAAAAAATTAAGAAATTAATTAAAGCTTCTTAACTTTTCTTCGTCTTTTTAAAAGTGGTTTTTTTGGTGCTATCATTAAAAGGGAGTGCTTCTTATTTTTCAAGAAATGAAAAAATTCTATCTCACTACGGCGATTGACTATATTAACGATGTTATTCATCTCGGTCATGGCTACCAGAAGGTGGTCGCGGATGTTCTTGCCCGTTATCATCGTCTTTTGGGGGAAGAAGTTTTTTTCCTCACCGGCGCTGATGAACATGGTTTTAAAGCTCAAGAGGCAGCTAGTAAAGCCGGTATGAGCCCTCAGGATTTTGCTGATAAAATTACCACTGCCAATAAGGAACAGCTTAAGAGCTTAAATATTTCTTACGAGCGCTATATCAGGACGACCGATCAAGACCATCAGCAAATGGTTCAGGAATTTTTTAAAAAAGTAGAAAAAAACGGCGATATTTACTTGGCTGATTTTGAAGGCATTTATTGTTCTGGTTGTGAGGAGTATAAAACGGAGAGCGATTTGGTTGACGGTCATTGTCCCTTCCATCCTCGTTTGCCCTTGCAAAAACTTAGGGAAAAAAACTATTTTTTCGCTTGGTCAAGATATGAGGATTTCTTAAAAAGTTATTTACGAAAAAATCCTTCTTTTGTTCAGCCGGAAAGTCGCCGTCAGGAAATGCTTTCTTTTTTGGAAAAAGGCTTGGAGGATATTTCTATTTCTCGGCAGAATATTTCCTGGGGAATTCCCGTGCCAGGCAACCCCAAACAAACCATTTATGTTTGGTTTGATGCTTTAATTAATTATTTAACCGGCGCGCCCAAGGGGTTTTGGCCGGCAGATTTGCATCTTTTAGGCAAAGATAACACCCGTTGGCACGCTCTTTTATGGCCGGCAATGCTAAAATCAGCCGGCTTCCCCCTGCCGGGAACAATTTACGCTCACGGTTTTATTAGTTTTGGGGGAGAAAAAATTAGCAAATCCGCCGGCAATTTAATCCGGCCCAAAGAGGTGGCGGAAAAATTTGGTTCCGACGGTGCGCGCTATCTTTTGGTTAGTTTTAAAAATTTAGCCGATGATGGCGAAATTTCTTGGGAAAAGATGGCGGTGCTTTATAACGCTGATTTAGCGAACGGCTTGGGAAATTTGGCGGCTCGTCTGATCGGTCTGTCGCGAAATTGTGGTTGGTCATCAAAGGCTAAATGGCCGAACTTTTTAGAAGTGGCTTCAGGAACCTATCGGGAGATGATGGGCCGGTATCAGTTGCGAGAAGCTTTGGCCAGCTTGAGGGAAGAAGCGGCCGAAATTGATCGCTATCTTAATCAAAACGAGCCCTGGAAAATTAAAGATGAAGAAAAACTTTTTTCGATCTTAGCGCCAGCGCAGGAAA
>JAGPNC010000005.1 GCA_018052565.1 Candidatus Shapirobacteria bacterium
GATTCTCAAAATTGGGTGATTATTAATCCGGCGGTTTTGGAATTAGAGCCTGGAGAACGAGACGAGGTGGTTTATACGATCACTCTTCCCCAAAAAGCCGAACCGGGTGGCTTTTATTTTGCCATTACGGCGCTATTAACGGGTGAAAATGATGGTTTTGATAATGAGGGTCGGCCGGTAGGCGGAGCGGCGGTGAATTTAAATGTCGCCTCGCTTCATTTAGTCAGAATTGCCGGGCCGGTTAACTTTGCCGCTCAAGTGAGCGAGTTTTCTACTCCCAAGGCTATTTACGAATACGGGCCGGTGCCATTTTCGGCGCGGATTTTAAACCAAAGCAATGTTCATATTAAACCGGTGTTGGAAATTGAGGTAAAGAATACGTGGGGTCTTGCCGATGGCGAACTGATCCATCTTCCCCAGCAAAATATTCTTCCGCAGGCAGGAAGAAAATACGAGGCGGAATTTGGTGGCAAGTGGCATTTTGGCCGTTACGCGGCCACTCTTAATGGCCTTTATGGCGATGGCCAAAGTCTTACTTATACTATCTTCTTTTGGATTCTTCCCTGGAAGATAATGCTGGCGGTTGTCTTGGCGCTGGCGATTATTATCCTTCTTATTATTTCCATTAAACGTCAGCTTGATGAAAAGAAACTCTTAGAGGCAGAGGTGAAACATTATAAGAAAGAAGTTTTAAAAGAAGAAGGCAAGAGTGAGGAAAAAGAGCAGCTACAAGAATAAAACTTCACCAAGATCTTCGGGCAAGCGGACTTCTTTATATCTTGTATCATGTATTTTAGCATTATGTCCCAGCCACTTAATACATAATGCATTGTGGCTAGGACATAATTCGTTATCCTGACCCCATGACAAATGATATTTACAACGGGGTAAATTACCCTAATTATTCTAATCAACCGAATTTCTAAATAAATTCCAAATGCCAAAACCCCAGTCCGCCCGGGGCGGATTATTTTTAGTTGATTCTAATTTTGGGGATTGGGATTTGGGTATTCTTTAGGTCAATTAGAATAATTAGAGCAATTAGAATAATTTTTAACCTTTTTTGATCCTAAATTTAATTTAAGATAACATTGAATTAAATTTACAATAGCAGTGGGAATTATGTCCCGGGCACTTAATACATAATACAAAATACTTAATACAACTTTGGGTTGTCAAAAGTTTTCTCTTGTGATAGAATTAAACCACTTTTGGAGGTAATGGTTTTGAAAAAAGCAGGATTTTTCTTGCAAACTTAAGGCTTTAATGTTAGACAGCTGGTATTCTTGGAAAAGAAGCCTCCGTTGGCTTCTTTTTTTATGGTTATAAGTTTAAAATAAAAAAATGTTAAATGGTCTAATTGGCAAGAAAAGGGGCATGACCCAGGATTTTGACGAGGAAGGACGAGTGTTGCCCTTAACGATTATTGAGGCCGGGCCGGTGACCGTTCTGCAGATTAAAAGCAAGGAAAAAGAAGGTGCAGAGGGAATAAAGGTTGCCTTTGGTAAAGGGAAAGGAAAATATAACAAAAAACCGACTTTAGGAGAAACAAAAAAGGCAGGGCTTGAAGGGGCTCCGGCTAAAATTTGGGAGGTGCCGGGAGGGCAAGAAGGCTTGAAAGTAGGGGAAAAAATTAGCGTCGCTCAGGTTTTTGAGGAGGGGGAAAAAGTTAATATTACCGGTTTTTCTAAAGGCCGTGGTTTTAGCGGTGTGATGAAAAGGCATAGCTTTCATGGTGGCCCCACTACTCATGGCCAGTCTGATCGGCAGCGCGCGCCGGGCTCTATTGGGCAGCGAAGCACGCCGGGACGGGTTTATCGGGGGCAGAAAATGGCAGGACATTTTGGCAACGAAAAAGTGACTGTTAAAAATTTAGAAATTTTCAAGATTGACGCGGAGAAGAATTATCTTTATGTCAAAGGAGCCGTGCCGGGAGCCATTAACGGGTGGGTGAAAATAATTAAAAGTCAAAAGTCAAAAATTAAAAGTTAAAATTACAACTTAAAAGTTAAAAGTTTCTGTTTTGTAAGTTCACCTTAGGGGTGGATTATCTCCTTGCGGGAGATCTCTTAAAGGGAGATAATTTTGACTTTTAAATTTTTAAGGCAATTTAGCCATTTAGTGAGAGAACAATTTTTGTATTTTTTCTTTTTCATTTTGACTTTTGCATTTTGCATTTTGAATTAATAAAAAATATGTCTTTATCGGTAGACTTATACAACTATCAAGGCGAAAGGCAGGGGAAAAAGATACGCCTGTCGGAAGAGTTATTCGGGCAAGAGGCCAACAAAGTTCTTCTAGCTCAGGCGGTACGAGTTTATTTGGCTAATCAGCGCTGCGCCTTTCCTAAAGCAAAAACGCGCGCTGAGGTTGATGGCTCTGGCCGTAAAATTTATTCCCAAAAGGGAACGGGCCGGGCGCGTCATGGCGATCGTCAAGCGCCAATTTTTGTCGGTGGAGGCAAGGCGCATGGTCCGCGGGGGGCGAAAATTCGCCTCAGCTTGCCGAAAAAGATGAGAAAAAAGGCGTTAGCGGCGGCTTTGTCTGAAAAGGCAGGCAAAGGAGAGATAAAATTGGTGGCGGACATCCAGAAAATGCCGCCCAAAACTAAGATGGCAGAAGAACTACTTAAGAAAATAAATTTAGCCGCTAAAAAGATAGGTTTAGTAATGACGGGGGAAGAAAAAGAAAAAGTTGGTCGGGCCTTTAGGAATCTGGCAACAGTGGCAGTTTTTTCGCCAAACACGCTTAATCCTTATTTAATTTTAGAAAGAGAGGCCTTGGTTTTTACTCCCCAAAGCCTGGCGGTTCTGGCGGGGAAAGAGGGAGAAGAGAAAGGAGCAGCCAAAGAGAGCCAAGAAGTGAGAAACGGCGCCAGCAATGCAAAAATCAAAAGTCAATCCGCCAGCTGGCGGACAAAATGAAAATGTAAAATGTAAAAAGCTTAGTAACTTTTAACTAGCAACTAGTAATTCGTCATTAAAGGGAAAAGTTTCGTCTTTATTTTAATCTTAATAATTACTTTGCAAATTACGTTTATCAGCTACTGATTTTTAATTTTTGCATTTTTACTTTTCATTTTGCATTTTGAATTTCAATTATGGATTTATCTTGGGTGATTAAAAAGCCATTGATTAGCGAGAAGGCAATGAGCCAGGGGAGAAACACCTATACCTTTTTGGTGGATCAAAAAGCGACGAAGGGAGAAATAAAAGAGGCGATAAAACAATTTTTTGGCAAAGACATTTTGGCAGTGCGGACGGCTAAGGAGGGTGGGGAAAAAAAATGGACTTTGGGGAAACACCGGCGAATGATAGAAAAAGCAGGGACCAAGAAAGCTATTGTCCAACTAAAGGAGGGAGAAAGTTTTGATTTTTATGATTTTCCTAAAGAAGAGGGAGGCAAAAAATGAAAATTAAAAAGCAATTAACTCGGGCAACCAAAAGCAAGGCGGGACGAAGTCATGGCCGTGTGGCCGTACGTCATCAGGGTGGTGGCGAGAAACAACGCTTGCGTTTAATTGACTGGAGTCGCAGCAAAAGAGGAATAGAAGGGCAAGTAGAAGCAATTGAATATAGTCCCAAGAGGAATGCTAATGTGGCTCTTCTTCTTTACCCTGATGGAGAGCGTTGTTATATTTTGGCCACCACGGGAATGAAAGCGGGGGATAAGGTTATTGCCGGCCCTAAGGCACCTCTTAAAGAAGGCAACGCCACGCTGTTAAAAAGGATTCCGGTGGGGATGCCGATTCATAATTTAGAATTAAAGCCGGGCAAGGGAGGGCAATTAGTGCGGAGCGCCGGGGCAGTAGCTTATATCCTTTCAAAAGATAAAAAAGAGGCGCAGGTTAAACTTCCCTCGGGAGAGATAAGGAAAATTTCCTCTCTTTGTTATGCTACAATTGGCCAAGTAGGTAATCAGGGTTTTCGCTTTAAAAAAATGAGAAAGGCGGGTCAAAATCGCCATCGGGGGGTGCGACCAGCTGTTCGTGGTGTGGCCCAGGATCCGCGTTCTCATCCCCATGGCGGGGGTGAAGGCCGTTCTGGCATTGGCATGCCTTCGCCAAAAACCCCTTGGGGCAAGAAAACTTTGGGCAAAAAGACAAGAAAACCAAAAAAATATAGCGATAAAGATATTATTAAGAGAAAAAAAGGGGTAAAATAGGATAATAATTCAAAATTCAAAAGTCAAAATTCAAAATTGCAATTAAAAAGTTAAAAGCTTTTTTTGCCTTACTTTTGAATTTTAACTTGTACTTTTGACTTTTAAATTTTAACTTTTAACTTTATTTATCGTGTCTCGATCAACTAAGAAAGGACCATTTATTGAGGAGCGGCTTTTGAAAAAAATTAAAGCCGGTCAAGAGGAGCCCATAAAAACTTGGGCGCGATCTTCGCAGATCCCGCCGGAATTTGTGGGCCATCGTTTTGCGGTTCACAACGGCCGGAATTTTGTAGAAGTTTTTGTGGTGGAAGAAATGGTAGGCCATCGTTTGGGCGAGTTTTCTCCTACTCGTACTTTTAGAGGTCATGGGCGGGTAGTGAAACGAACAATGGAAAAAACTTAAAAATTTTAAGAATTTTATGGCGGAAGCGAAATTAATTAAAACAAAAGCTAAATTCTTACCTATATCGGCGAAAAAGGTGCGGCCATTAACAAAATTAGTGGTCGGTAAGTCGCCAGAAGAAGCGTTGATCATTTTAGCTCATTTACCCCAACGGGGGACAAAATTTTTGGAAAAATTGATCGTCTCTGCCCAGGCGGAAGCGGAAAATAACTTCGGCCTGAAGAAAGAAAATTTACTGATAAATTCGCTGATAGTCGGTGATGGCCCAAAACTTAAGCGGATTGATAACGCTCATGGGGCTCGTTTTTCTTCGGGGGTAATCCGAAAAAGGATGAGCCATTTGGAGGTTGTTCTTAAAGAGAAGGAAGAAGAGAAAAAACCAAGATTATAATTTATTATTTTATCCAGCTATAATTAAAAAGTTCCTGGCTGAGTTATAGATATTAATAAGTTAATTCAAAAGTTAAAATTCAAAATTCAAAATTTCAAGTCAAAAGCTAAAAGTTTTTTTTGTTTTAATTTTTAATTTTAGCTTGTAATTTTGACTTTTAACTTTTGACTTTTAACTTTTTCTATTATGGGACATAAAATTAATCCGATTGCTTACCGTTTGGGAGTTAATATCGACTGGCCTTCTCGGTGGGCGGTAAGCCAAAAGAAACAATACCAAGAGTTTTTGTTGGAGGACGCCAAGCTAAGGCGCTTTTTGGAAAAAAGGCTGGCATTGGCAGGCTTAATCGCGGTCAATATCGAACGATCTTTTAATAAGATGGAAATTACCCTGCAAACAAGTCGGCCCGGCGTAGTTATCGGCCGAGGGGGGAAGAGCTTGGAGGCGCTTAAGAAAGAGTTGTGTCAAATAGTGAGCATTGAGGAGCCGCAAAAAAATTTAGAAATCAGAATTGAGGAAGTGGAGAAACCGGAGCTTTCTGCTTTATTCGTGGCTCAAAAAATTGCCGATCAGCTAAAACGTCGCCTCCCCTACCGTCAGGTGGCGCAGAGAGAAATGGAGCGAGTGATGGAAGCGGGGGCGCAGGGGATAAAAGTGAGGTTAGCGGGGAGAATTGGCGGTGCCAATATTGCTCGACAGGAAAAATTTTCCCGGGGGAAAGTGCCCACAAGCACAATTCGGGCCAATATTGATTACGCAGAATTCCCCGCGCTAACTAGCAAGGGCTATGTGGGGGTGAAGGTTTGGATTAATCGGGATTAAAAATTTAAATAGGTCTAATAGGACCTATGAGACTTATATGGTTGTTCCTAAAAAGTTCAAATACCGCAAACAATTTCGGCCGAAAATTAAGGGAAAAGCAAGTCGAGGTTATCGGTTAGCCTTTGGCGATTTTGGCCTTAAGGCGCAGGAGGGCGGCTGGCTTGAGGAGAAACAATTAGAAGCCGCCCGGCAGGCGATTATTCACCAGTCTAAAAGGGAGGGGAAGGTGTGGATTAGGGTAGTTAATGATCGTCCCGTGACCGCCAAAGGAGCGGGGGTGCGTATGGGGAAAGGGAAGGGAGACATCAAGGGTTATGTGGCTTCAGTTGAGCCGGGGAGGATTATTTTTGAAGTGGGAGGCTTACCGTCAGAATTAGCGCAAAAAGCCTTACGTCTTGCCGGTCATAAGCTGCCTTTTAAGACTAAAATTATTGCTAAAAGCGAATGAAAAAAGAGGAAAAACAAAAATTAGCCAGCCTTGGTAAAGAAGAGCTTTTAAAGGAGATAGAAAAGGAAAAGGGCGCCTTGGTGAAATTAAAAACAGATAAGTCGTTGGGAAGATTGAAAAATGTGCATGAAATAGGCAAAAAACGTGCTAAAATAGCTTTTATGCTTAATTTGATCAAGCAAAAGGAGGCCTATGAGCAAAGGTAGAGTTTTTAACGGCACAGTAGTTGCCGTTTCTGGACCAAAGACAATTACAGTGGTTGTCGAAGATTTCTACCGCCATCCGCTTTATAAAAAGACTTTAAGGCGGCGGAAAAAGTATTTGGTTCATGCAGAGAGAGAAGTGGCGGTGGGAGAAAAAGTGAAAATTCGTGAAAGCCGCCCCTTAAGCAAGCGGAAAAGGTTTGTTTTGGAAGGGGCGACAAAAGAGGATAATTTGTCAACAAAAAAAGAAGGTGATTTTAGCGAAAATGACAGCCGTTCTTCTTCTCTTTAATAATTCAAAATTCAAAATTTAAAATTTAAAATTTCAAGTCAAAAGTTAAAAGTTTTTTTGTTTCACTTTTGAATTTTTACTTGCACTTTTGACTTTTAAATTTTAACTTTTGACTTTTAATTTAAAGAGTCTACCGTTTATTAATTTAGTCGCTTAATCTATGTTACAATTACGATCAATTTTAGTGGTTGCTGATAACAGCGGCGCGAAAAGGCTTAAACTGGTTAACGTACCTGGTTATTCTAAAAAACACATCGCTTCGGTGGGCGAAATTATTGATGCGGTGGTGTTTGAAGCTTTCCCCGACGCATCCCTTAAAAAGGGCGACAAGGTAAAAGCGGTGATTATACGGACGAGGAAAGAAAAGAGGCGCCCCGATGGTTCTTATATCCGTTTTTCGGATAACGCCGCGGTGGTAATTAATTCTCAAAAGGCGCCGGTGGGTACGCGTATTTTCGGGCCCATTGCCATGGAGGTGAAGGAAAAAGGTTTTAATAAAATTGCCTCTTTGGCAAAAGAGGTGGTATAAAAACGATAGGCGGGGATAAACTACCATATACTATTCTGGTTAGCTTAGGACTAAAAAGGTCGCAACCTATCAATTTAAAATTTAAAATTCAAAATGCAAAATTACAATTTAAAAGTTAAAAGTTTTGTTTCACTTTTGAATTTTTACTTGTACTTTTGACTTTTAGCTATTCTGATCTTTCCCTATGTCAGCAAAGATGACCATAGCGATAATTTAATTTTTAATTATGAAGATCAAAAAGGGTGATAAGGTAAAAATTATTTTAGGCAAAGATCGCGGCCGGGAAGGCCAAGTGGAAAAAGTCTTTCCTAAGGGGAGGAAAGTTTTGGTGGCCGGATTAAATCTTTACAAGAAACATGTTCGGCCAAAAAAAGAAGGAGAAAAAGGGGGCGTGGTAGAAATCAGCCGCCCCTTAGACGTGGCCAAGGTGGCTTTGGTTTGTCCTAAATGCGGCCAACCAACACGAGTAGGCTATCAGATTTCGGGAAAAGAAAAGTTAAGGATTTGCCGTAAATGCAAAGAGATTATTTAAAAAAACTAGAATGTTTGGCTTAAAAGAAAAATACCAAAAAGAAATTATCCCCAAGATGAAGGAAGAATTTGGCTTAGGTAATTCTTTGGCCGTGCCAAAGGTGGTTAAGGTGGTCGTGGGCACGGGGATAGCGAAGGAAAGAAAAGACGAAAAGGCGGCTGAGGAGGCAAAGAAGGCCCTGGAGGCCATTACCGGCCAGCGACCTAAACTTTGTCGGGCTAAGAAAGCGATTTCTTCTTATAGTTTAAGAGAAGGAGAGCCAATTGGTTTTCAGGTGACATTACGGGGAGAAAGGATGTATCATTTCTTGGAGAAGCTGTTTGTGATCGTCTTGCCGCAGGTTAAAGATTTTCACGGCTTGTCGTTGAGGGGATTTGACCAAAATGGCAACTATAATTTGGGGTTGGCGGATAATTTGGTTTTCCCGGAGATTAATTATGATAAAATAGACCGACCGCGCGGTGTGGGGATAACGATTGTAACTAACGCCAACGACGTGGAAAAATCAAAACGTCTTTTGGCTCTTTTGGGAGCGCCATTTGAGAAAGAAGAGAAGAAACAATAATTTTTATTTGTGAACAAATTAACAACTTAATTATTTAGCAATTGAATTTTTTCTATGGCGAGAAAAACAAAGATTGTTCGTGAAAGTAAAAAATTAAAATATTCAGGCCGTTATCGAAATCGTTGCCGTCTTTGCGGCCGACCGCGGGCTTATATTCGTTATTTCGGCCTTTGCCGGCTTTGTTTCCGCAAGCTGGCCGATAAAGGAGAAATCGTGGGGGTCAAAAAAGCCTCATGGTGAGAGGGCGAGAGGAGTTGAGTTTGTTATTGGGGCAAGCTAAAGTTAAAACTAAATTGTGGTTTATACTTATTAGTAATTCAAAATGCAAAAATCAAAAATCAAAATTTTTAATTTTAACTGCCTACCGATGCGGGGCTGGCGGACAAAATGAAAATGTAAAGAATTCTTTTTTGAGCTTTAATAATTTTTGAATTTTAATTTTTCATTTTGCATTTTGAATTTCGCATTTTGTTTTCCAATTGATCCCGACTTTCGTCAGGACAACGAATTATGTTCCAGTCATTTTTAATAGTTTAAAAAAATCATGGATCCTATTGCTGATATGCTTTCAACCATTAAGAATAGCTACGCAGCGGGTAAAAAAAAGGTGGTACTCACCTACTCCCGACCGAAGCTTTTACTGGGGCAAATTTTAGCAAGAGAAGGTTTTTTAGCTAAGGTAGAGGAGAAAGAAGATGAGAAAGGTAAGAAAGAAATCGTTTTAAGCCTTTCTTATCGGGGTAAAAATCCGGCTCTTTCGGGATCTGAAAGACTTTCCAGGCCCGGCCGTCGTCTTTACGCAAGAAAAGATGATCTTGGTAAAATTAGCCGACGATTAGGGACGGTAATTATTTCTACTCCCATGGGGCTATTGACCGCTAAAGAGGCCTTAGAGAAAAATCAGGGAGGAGAGTTAATTTGTCGTGTTTGGTAATTCTTAGTTTTTTATGGGAAAAATAGGCAAAAAACCAGTGATTATTCCTGAAGGAGTGATGGTGGAAATTGAGGCAAGGAAGGTGAGAGTGAAGGGAGAAAAGGGGACGCTTGCCCTCAACTTGCCGGTAGGGTTAAAAGTGGTTCGCCAAGAAAATCAGCTTTTGGTAGAAAAAGAGAGCGAGGGGAAGGCACTAGATGCCTTGCAGGGGACAATAAGGCAACTTTTGGCTAACATGGTTGCCGGCCAGACAAAGGAATGGGAGAAAAAACTAAAGATTGTGGGCATAGGCTATGGAGCGAGTTTGGTAGGCAATGAATTGGTGCTTAATTTAGGCTTGGCAAACGAGGTGAGGGTGGCGGCGCCAGAAGGAATCCGTTTCCAAGTAGAGAAAGAGATTGTTTCTGTTTTGGGGGCAGATAAAGAAAAAGTGGGGCAAGTGGCCGCTTACCTGAGGAAGTTACGGCCGGCTGATCCCTACAAGGGTAAGGGAATTCGCTATGAGAACGAAGAAATTAAACTTAAAGCCGGAAAGACGGCTAAAGTAGGTGAAGGAGCTGCCGCAAAATAAAATTAAATAAAGAGAAAATGACTAAGCAGGTTAGAATTAATCAAAGGAAAGAGGAGCAAAGGCAACGGCGAACGCGTTTAAAGATTAAGAGTGTGTCGGACTTGCCGCGGCTGTCGGTTTTTCGTTCCTCCCGCTATATTAGCGCTCAGATTATTGATGACCAAAAGGGGAAGACCTTAATTGGAGTGAATGAAAAAATGCTTCAAGACAAAAAGGGAACTAAAACTGAGCGGGCTTATGCTCTGGGGGAGTATTTAGCCCAGCGGGCAAAGGACAAGAAGATAAAAAAAGTGGTTTTTGACCGCGGTGCTTACGCTTACCACGGCCGGGTGAAAGCCTTGGCGGAAGGGGCGCGCAAGGGCGGTTTGGTTTTTTAATTATAAAAATGAAGCAAGAAGAAAAAAAACTGACTACTAAAAGCGAAGAGGAACTCTTTGTTCAGGTAGTAGAGATTAAGCGAGTTTCGAAAAAAACCGAAGGGGGTAACCAAATTTCTTTTACGGCCTTGGTGGTGGCAGGAGACCGCAATGGCAATGTTGGCTTAGCTTTAGGCAAGGGGCCAGATGTGGCTTCGGCAGTAGCCAAGGGAAAAAGAAAAGCCGCCAAATCAATGGTTGAGGTGGCCAGACGGGGGACAACTATTCCTCACGATATTAAAAAAAAGGTGGGTTCAGCGCAAGTTTTCTTAAAGCCGGCGCCAGCGGGGAGTGGTCTTATTGCCGCCCAAACCTTAAAGCCATTGCTTGAAGCGGCGGGAATAAAGGATATTTCTGTCAAAATTTTAGGGGCCAATAACAAACGAAACAATCTTTTGGCTCTTCTTGAAGCGCTTAAAGAACTTAAAGTCTATGCTTAACAGCTTACCAAAAACTACTGATAAAAAGAAAAAAAGGATTGGCAGGGGTTATGGATCAGGAAAGGGTGGCCATACCGTGGGGCGCGGGCAAAAAGGGCAAAAGTCGCGCCACGAGCCTTTTTTCCTTTTTGAAGGTAAAAAAACCCAAAAATCACTCTTGCGGCGCATTCCTCTCTTGCGGGGCAAGGATAAGTTTAAATCGCGGCAGGAAAAAGCAATCGTTATTAATTTAGAACAGTTGAATAATTTCTTGCCTCATGAGAAAGTTTCTTTAGAGACTTTAGTAAAGAAGGGCTTGATAAAGGAGGATGAGGCGCTACGGGGAGTGAAAATTTTGGGTAGGGGGGAAATTAAAAAGCCTCTCGAGGTGGTTCTTCCCTGCTCTGGGGGGGCGCGGGAAAAAATTGAAAAAGCAGGAGGCAAGGTTTATGTTTAAAAAACTTCTTAACGTTTTTTCTTCGTGTTGGCGAATAAAAGATATTAGAAAAAGATTGCTTTCAACCTTGGGATTTTTGGTCGGCTTGCGGTTTTTGGCCCATATTCCCCTGCCAGGGGTTAACCGTGAGATTTTAAAAACAATTTTCTCCGGCAACCAATTTTTGGGGCTTTTAAATATTTTTTCGGGGGGGACATTGGCTAATTTTTCTATTACCGCGCTTGGCTTAGCTCCTTATATTAACGCTTCTATTATTTTTCAGCTTTTAAGTTTTATGTTCCCTTATTTTGAGCGTTTAACTCGTGAGGGAGAGGCAGGCCGGCAAAAGATAGAACGTTATACAAAAATAGCCTCGCTTCCCCTGGCAATTTTTCAGTCTCTGGGAATGTATGCTCTTTTTAAAAACCAGGGGGTAATTGGCAGTTTGCCGCCGGTGTTACTTATCTCGTTAGTAACCTCTTTGACAGCGGGCACTTTTATTTTGATTTGGTTGGGTAATTTAATCAGCGAATACGGGATTGGTAACGGCATTTCTCTTTTGATTTTTGCGGGTATCATTAGCCAGTTGCCCCAAGATTTTGCCCAAACGATAGCGGTTGCTTCCCAAGGAGGGAATTGGCTTAATTTTTTTCTTTTTTTAGTTCTTTCGTTGGCAGTGATTGGGGGAATTATTTTTGTCAATGAAGGAGTGCGGCGCCTTTTGGTCCATTATGCCAGACGCGTTCAGGGAAGAAAAATGTATGGCGGGGGAGTGGCTTATTTGCCCCTTCGCCTTAATCAGGCAGGGGTGATTCCCATTATTTTTGCTGTTTCTGTAGTTTTGCTTCCCTCAATGATTGGGCAGTTTTTGGGACAGGTGCAAAACGAAGGAGTGAGAAATTTTGCCCTAGGATTAGCCGCTGTTTTTCAGCCAGAGGGTGTTACTTATAACCTTGTCTACTTTATTTTGGTGGTTGCCTTTACTTTCTTTTACACGATGATTGTTTTTGATCCCGAGAAAATTGCCAAAACGATCCAGAAAAATGGCGGCTTTATTCCCGGCGTGCGGCCAGGGAAGGCAACGGCCAATTATCTTGGGTATCTTTCCTTAAGGCTTACTTTACCGGGGGCAATTTTTTTAGGGCTGGTGGCGATTTTGCCAGTTTTAATTAAAAAATTGACGGGTATTGGCACGATTGCTTTAGGGGGGACGGGAACACTAATTGTTGTCTCTGTGGTGTTGGAAACGGCAAAAACATTAGAAGGCATGATGGAAGCCAGAGGCTATGAAAAGTTTTTAGAAAATTACTAAGATGAATTTAGTTTTGTTGGGGCCGCCAGGATCGGGGAAAGGAACGCAGGCGGAAAAAATAGCTAAGGAATTTAATTTAAAAGTTTTTTCAGCCGGCGATATTTTACGTCAGCTATCCGTTCGGGAGACGCCGTTAGGAAATGAAGTAAGGAAAATTCTAGGGCGAGGGGAATTAGTGCCAGAAGCAATAATGGAAGAGATTTTGACTGATTTTTTGGACCAAGAGAGCAAAAGGGGAATTTTATTTGACGGCTACCCTCGCAATTTAGAACAGGCAAAAATTTTAACTTCGCATTTGGAGAAGTTAGGCGGGGTTAGCTTGGCTATTTATTTGCGGGTGCGACCGGAAATAGTAGTGAAACGTTTGATTTTAAGAAGAATTTGTCCAAAATGTAGCGCGGTTTATAACTTAGAGACTAAGCCGCCGAAGAAAGAAAATGTATGTGACTCTTGTGGGGTAGAGTTAATCTGCCGCGAGGACGAGAAGCCGGCGGCGATCAGGAAAAGACTGGCTGTTTTTGAAGAGCAAACTTTGCCGGTATTGGATTTTTTTGAAAAAGAAGGTAAACTAGTCGTGATTAATGGCGAAGCGTCGATTGAGGAAGTGTATAAAGAGGTTAAGAGGAAAATTCAGGAAATTTGTGAGTAGCTGGGGGTTTCCTTACCTTGCCCGAGTGAGGTAGTTTAAAAGTAAAAATTCAAAAGTTAAAATTCAAAATTTCAAGTCAAAAGTTAAAAGTTAGCAACTCGTAAGGCGTAACACGTAAATGCTAAAAGAATTATTTCTTAGATTATGCATCGCTGGTACTGTTTTCTACATTTTGAATTTTAACTTGTAATTTTAACTTTTAAATTTTAAATTTTGAATTAATTACGGTGGATTTTTAGGGAAGAGAATGTTAAAATAGACTATTGATTTTGCGACAAGATTTTTTTGCCCATTTTTAATGATTAAGACGGAGAAAAAAGAAATCTTTGAAGGAGAAGTGGAGGAGATTTTGCCTAATTTGCTTTTCCGCCTCAAGCTCGATGATGGGCGGGAAGTTTTGGCTACTCTTAAAGGAAAGATGAAACTTTACCGTATTAAGGTTATTCCGGGCGATCGCGTGCGAGTGGAATTAAGCCCCTATGATGAGAAAAGAGGCTGGATTGTTTATCGGCTTTAAAGTTTCCCGTTCTAGCCGGTAAGTATCCTGTTTTCGGGGCGTTTTAATTTAGTTATTATGAGGGGGCATAAATGTCATTCTGGGCCCGCCAGCGGGCGGGCGAAGAATCCCATTGTATGAGATTCTTCAGTCGCTTACGCTCCTTCAGAATGACAGAAAAAAAATTATATCCTAGCCACACAAATTAAATTATGAAGGTACAAGCGTCAGTGAAAAAGCGATGTCGTGATTGTAAGATAGTCCGTCGTCGGGGACGAGTTTATGTAACGTGCAAAAATCCGAAACATAAACAGAGACAAGGGTAAGGGAAAGTTAAAAGTTAAAAGTCAAAAGTTAAAAGTTAAAACTAAAAGTCAAAAGCCAAAAGTTCCCGCCCAAGGCGGGTCTCTGCCCGAGGCTGACAGGCCTCTGGCCTGCGCCTCTGGCGGAAAAAGTTAAAAGTCAAAAGTCAAAAACATAAGATGCCAAGAATTGCGGGAATTAATATTCCAGAACAAGAAAAAATTGATTTGTCGCTAACGCGTATCTATGGTATTGGACCGGGAAACGTGTTGACGATTCTCGAAAAAGCAGGCGTTTCTCCCCAAAAGCGAGCGCATGATTTGAATGGAGAGGAGATAGCGTCTATAAATCAAGTGCTATCGGGGCTAAAAATAGAAGGAGATTTGCGGGGGGAAGTTAATGCGAATATCGAGAGATTAAAAAGAATTGGCTGTTACCGGGGGAGGCGACATTTGGCTAATTTACCCGTCCGAGGTCAGCGAACGAGAAGTAACGCGCGGACCAAGCGCGGCAAAAGAATGACCATCGGGGCTTTAAAAAAAGAGGCTTTGGCGAAAATAGAGGGAGCAGCGAAAGAAGGTAAAGAGAGCGAAAGTAAAGCCAATAAGAGCAAATGACCACGAAGACAAAAACAAAACGAGCGCGGGTTAATATCCATACTACCTTTAATAATACCATTATTACGGTTAATGATATGGAAGGCAAGACCATCTGTTGGGCCTCTGCCGGCGGGTGCGGCTTTAAGGGGGCGCGTAAACAAACTGCTTACGCGGCGACGGTTACAGCGGAAAGAGCGGCTAAAAAAGCAAAGGAGCTAGGGGTTGAAGAGGTAGAAGTATTTATAAAGGGGCCGGGAGCGGGGAGAGATGCGGCCTTACGGGCCTTACGGGCGGCTGGCCTCCAGCTAGTTTTAATTGCCGATGTTACGCCGATACCGCATAACGGGCCCAGAAAGAAGAAAAAAAGAAGGGGAGCGTAAGCGTAGAGAAGAGGAGCAGAGATTATTTAGGGGTTAGCGTTGTTTCGGGCTTGATTAGAATCTGTTTTAAAGAGTATTAAGTATTAAGTATTAGGTATTAAGTATAAGATAAAAGCAGAAAATATTCTATTGTCTCCCTTCGGGAGATCTCTCGCAGGGAGACAAAACTAAGTTTAAAGACCAAAGAAAAGACAAAAATATTTTTAAGCTTTGATTTAGGTTCTAATCTTTGCTTTTTGCACTTTGCGTTAAGCTGATGTTTAATAGTGCGCCGGTCTAGGTAGCAAGAAATTTTATAATAGACGAAAAACAATTTAAAATTAATCAAAATGTCAGGTAAAATCGGGCCAAAATGTCGTCAGTGCCGTCGTTTAGGGGTAAAGCTTTTTTTAAAAGGGGAGCGTTGTTTTACCCATGCCTGCCCCCTGGAAAGAAAAGGAGCGATCCCGCCGGGGATGCATGGGAAAAGATTTTCCCGTCCTTCTTCCTACAAGGACCAGTTAACCGAAAAACAGAAATTGAAAGTTTCCTATGGCTTGTCGGAAAGGCAGCTTAAAAGATATTTTGAAACGGCAAGGCGGGGAAAGGAAGAAACAGATTTTATTCTTTTCCAGCTTTTAGAGTCGCGGCTAGACAGTGTGGTCTTTCGTCTTAAGTTTACCCCCAACCGAAGAGCGGCGCGCCAACTTATTAGTCATGGCCACGTGCTTGTTGATGGCAAGAAAGTTCAGGTTGCTTCTTATCGGGTGAAGGTGGGGCAGACGATCGCCCTTGATAAAGAAGCGCTGAAGATACCAGCGGTGGCCAAGGCAATGGAGGAAAAGGAAGAGCCTTTCCCTTGGCTAAAACGTCAGGCTTTGGTAGGAAAGTTGGAGAGGTTGCCTGCCAAAGAGGAAGTTGATGCGCCGGCTGATGTTTTGCAAATTATTGAATCCTATTCGCGTTAAATAAAAGGGAGTTGTATTTTTAAGTTTTTTTGTTAAAATAAGAAAAGCTTTTTAAGAAAAATGAAAGTTGAATTTAACTTAGACGAGAAAAAAGAGGGAGAAAGAGTAAGCCATTTTATTTTTTCTCCCTTGCCGGAAGGCTTTGGCCATACCTTAGGCAATGCTCTTCGCCGGCTTCTTTTAACGGCGGTAAAAGGAAGAGCGATCACGAAGATTAAAGTCAAGGGAGCCACCCATCAATTTGATATGCTACGAGGCGTAAAAGAAGACTTGGTAGAGATAATTTTGAATTTTAAAAAAGTAAGATTTGTCGGTGAGGCAAAAGAGCCGGTGAAAGTTAAATTTAACAAAAAGGGGCCGGGAGAAGTGAAAGCGGGTGATTTGGAGACGCCGGCGTCGCTGGAGGTGGTCAATAAAGATTTAGTTTTGGCTCATCTTTCGGATGAAAAAACAGTTTTTTCCGGTGAAGTAACAGTGGAGGAAGGATGGGGCTATTCACCGGCAGAACCACGGCACTCAGCCACAAAAGGAGAAATTGTCATTGACGCCATTTTTACGCCGATTTTAAAAGTTAATTATTCGGTAGAAGCGCTACCAGCGGGATTTGGAGAGGAAAAGCTGGTGATGGAGATTACCACGGATGGTACGGTGGCGCCGCGGGAAGCTTTAAAAGAGTGCGCCTCTATTTTAATAGAATCCTTAAACCAAATTATTACTCCTAATCATAACCACCAAGAAGGGAAAAAGGCACCGGCACTGCCATTTCTGAAAACAAGCGTGGTAGAACTAGGTTTGCCAACAAGAACAATTAACGCCCTAGAAAAGGCAGGCTTCAAAAAAGTAAGCGATTTAGTTAAGGTAAAGCCGGAAGATCTTTCTGGAGTAAGAAATTTAGGCCAAAAATCAATCGCAGCAATTCGGGAAATTTTAAAAGGGCAGGGGGTGGATTGGTCGTGAAACACAGGAAGAAAGACAAAAAGCTAAATCGGAGCCCCAAAGGGCGCCAAGCGCTTTTTAAAACTCTTCTTAACAGTTTCTTTGAAAAGGAAGGAATAACAACCACCTTAGCAAAGGCAAAGGTCATCCAAGGAAAAATTGATCAATTAATTAATAAAGCGAAAGAAAATACTCTCCAGACAAGACGTTTTATCTTTGCTTCTCTTTCTCCCTTAGCCGCCAAAAATCTTGTTGAGAAAATTGCGCCACGGTCTAAGAATCGTCAAAGCGGTTATTCCCGCCTTATCAAGCTGGGCCAAAGGAAAGGAGATGGAGCGATGATGGCCAAAATTGAGTTGGTTGACAAAGAGGAAGAAGAGGAAAAAACTAAAAAGGAGAAGAGGGCAGCAAAGAAATCTTCACCGCTAAAAGAGAGGAAGGCAAGAAAAAAAGTGGCTGAAAAAGAGACGAGGGAAAAATAATTTCTAAACTATGAGACAAAAAAAACAGAAAACAAAGGTGACCCGAAAGGAAGAAATTAAGCGCCAATGGCACAAGGTGGATTTGGGCGGGAAAATCTTAGGGCGAGAGGCGGTAGAGATTGCCACTCTTCTGATGGGGAAAAATAAGCCCTATTTTACTCGCCAATATGATTGCGGCGATTATGTGGTGGCGGTTAACGCGGCTAAAATAAGAGTGAGCGGCCAAAAAGAAGCCCAAAAAGTTTACCGGCATTATTCGGGTTATCCCGGCGGTTTGGATGAGAAGAGTTTTAAACAGGTAAAGCAAAAAAATCCGGAAAAAATTATTCGCCATGCTGTTTTGGGAATGTTGCCGAAGAATAAATTACGGGCCCAAATGATAAAGCGGCTTTATGTTTTTGCCGATGAAAAAAATCCGTACGAAGAAAAATTCAAAATTTAAAAGTTAAAATGGAAACACAAAAAATAGCCAAAAAACCAGTAGCAAGAGCGGTAGGGAGCCGAAGGCGAGCGACGGCCCGAGTTTGGCTTTATCGGGGGAAGGGAGAAAGTTTGGTGAATGGGAAGAAGATGTCAGAGTATTTCCCCTCTCCTTTGGCGCAGGCGCGTTTTTTAGCGCCATTTGTTTTGACTAAGACGGAAGGAAGATTTTGGGTAAGCGTAAGAGTGGTTGGCGGCGGTTTTAATGGCCAGCTTGAGGCGGTTATTCATGGTATTGCGCGGGCGCTGGCAAATCTTGATAAGGAAAAATATCGTCAGGCCCTGAAGGAGGCGGGCTTACTAACGCGTGACCCGCGGGAACGGGAAAGGCGGAAAGCGGGGATGGGCGGCAAGGCAAGGCGGAAGAGGCAGTCGCCTAAGCGTTAATTTTAAGGAAGGAAATTTCTTTTTTAACTTCTTTTTGAATACCGGTAGAATATTGAAAAGATTTTTTGGGGCGGTTGATAATTTCTTCAGGCAAACCCATCTTTTTCCCCAATCTCCGCAGAAGACTTTTGTCGGCAGGCTTTCCTTCAAGGTTTTCAACCAGTTTTTCTTCTGCCGGAATTTTCAAGGCAAAATCAACAAAATCGGGGTCAAGATAAGGAGTTTTAAGATTAATTCCTAAGGAAGAAGCGATTGCCTTGTCTCTTTTTTGGTCTATTGCCAAGGCCCTTTTAGTTTCTCTTCTGATTGCCCGATCGAGGATATTTTTATCCGTTATTTTTCTTAGTTTGAAATAACCGGCAAAAAGTTCATCGGCGCCCTGACCTGAAAAGGCAAGGGTAAATTTTTCCTTTTTTATTTCTTTAAGAGTTAGCAAAAGACTGGCGGCGAGAGAAATTTGCATTAAATCTAGCCTAATTTTGTTTTCTGATAAAATTGGGATGGCTTCTCGGGCGGCTTTCTTAATTTCTCCGGCACTGGCGATTTTGATTTTTCTGGCAAAGGGGGTGGTAATCTTCTGAGAAAATTTGATGTCTTGACTTAACGCGGTTCCGATAGTAAAAGCCGTTATTTGGTAGCCTAAATTGAAAGCGCTATAGGTTAATAAGGCGCTATCGATACCGCCGGAAAAAATAGCCGCCACTCTTTTTTCTTCTCCCAGCGCTTTTTTAAGCGCTTTTTCTAGTTGGTCTTTTAACTCTTTTTGGTAGTTCATTATATAATAACAAAGAAACTATAAATCATTATCTGAGAGCTCTAGTATTTTATAAATTTAAAATTTAAAAGTCAAAAGTCAAAATTACAAGTTCCCTCCAAAGGAGGGTCCGCCTCTGGCGGAAAAATTAAAAATTTTGAATTTTGAATTGTAATTTTGCATTTTGCATTTTAACTTTTGAATTTCTTTACCAATATGGTTCTATGAATAATATCGAAGAAATTATTTATCAACTTTTGGAAAGCAGGAGAAAAGATTATAATAACCTGCGGCGCCTTGAGGCTTCTTGGGCGCAAAAAGCAAACCATCCCTTCCCCAAGAAATACCAACTGCTGGCTTGCTATCAGGGTTTGGTTAAAAAGGGAAAAATTAAAGAAAACAAAGCCGTTTTTAAGCTGCTTTTACAAAAGAAGCAAAAAACGCTTTCGGGAGTGGCCCCGGTGGCCGTGGTAACTAAGCCCTATCCTTGTCCGGGCCATTGTGTTTATTGTCCTTCAGGGGAAAATGTTCCTAAAAGCTATCTTGATGATGAACCGGCAATAAGGAGAGCCTTGAGGCTTAATTATGATCCGGCCGCCCAGTTTTGCTATCGGGCCCAGACTTTACGGCAATCAGGCCATCCGGTTGAAAAAATTGAGCTGATTATTTTAGGGGGAAGTTTTTCTTTTTACTCTCGCTCTTATCGGGAGAATTTTGTGAAGGCTTGTTTTGAAGCGGCTAATGGCGAGAAAGCAGCTAGTCTGGAAGAGGCTCAGCGCCAAAACGAAGAAGCTAACCAACGTCTTATCGGCATCACGATTGAGACAAGACCTGATTTAATTAACTTCGAGGAAATAAAATTTTTGCGCTTTTTGGGAGTAACCAAAGTAGCTTTGGGGACGCAGTCGGTTTTTGATGATGTTTTATTAAAATGTAAGCGTGGTCATCGGGTTGAAGAAACGGCAAGGGCAACAAAACTCCTTCGCGGCGCGGGTTTTAAAATTTGCTATCATTTGATGCCCAATTTGCCCGGTTCTAATTTAGAGAAAGACTTTAAAATGTTTAAAATTGCCTTTGGCGACCCTCGTTTTCGGCCTGATTTTTTAAAAATTTACCCGACGGTGGTGCTGCCGCAAACCGAACTTTATTCTTGGTGGCAAAGAGGAGAATTTACTCCTTATCGCCTTGAGGAATTGGTCGAGTTGCTAGTAAGAGTGAAAAAAGTTGTTCCTCCTTGGGTGCGGATTGAGCGTTTAGGCCGGGATATTCCCCAAGGAGATATTGCCGCCGGCTACCGAGAGTCTCATCTTCGCCAAATTGTGCAAAGAGAAGCAAAAAGACGAGGGGTAAATTGTCGCTGTATTCGTTGCCGAGAAATTGGGAAGGCAAAGGGGCGGGGAAAACTATTTTTCAGCAAGGAAGCATACCAAGTTAGTGGCGGCCAGGAAAATTTTTTAAGCTTTGTTGATCAGGATAAGCGGCTTTATTCTCTTCTGCGTTTATTTTTGCCCCAAGATAAAGAGGTAATTTTTCCCTGCTTGGAAAAAGCGGCCATTATCCGCGAACTTCATACTTATGGGCAAGCTTTGCCTTTAGGGGGGAAGGAGAAAGAAGCTTTTCAGCATCGGGGCCTGGGCCGAAAGCTTTTAGGAAAAGCAGAAGAAATTGCCAAAAACAAGGGTTATTCCCGTTTGGCCGTCATTGCCGGGGTGGGAACACGGGAATACTACCGGCGGCAGGGGTATCATCTCGAAGAAACTTATATGGTGAAAGAAATTAATAATGGCTAAATTTGTTTAATTGTTAATTTGTTTTCCTACGAGAGGCCTCCTAAGGAGAAGTGGCGAGCTATACGCTAATTTTATTCTGTGAAAATGTCATTCCGGACGCCGATCCGGAATCTGTTTTAAATTAAAAAACAAATCCCGCTCCTTCGTCAGTATCATTTGCGATGGGGTAAGCCCTGCTTAATCTTGGATTGAATTCAGGATACCCCTAAATTAGGCTTATAACAGCAGCAGAAATGATGTTCTCTGTTTACTAAATTGCTACATAGTAATTTATTGTCTATAGTAATATGCCTGAGCGGAGGGAAGAAAATTTTTCCCGAGGTTCGAGGTTGGCTAACTCCGTGGTGGCGAAATTGCGAAAGGAGTTTTGTGGTAAAATCAAGAAAGAAACGGGGCATGGTGTAATGGCTAACATACGCGCATGGGGTGCGTGTGATTCTGGGTTCGAGTCCCAGTGCCCCGACCAAGAAGCCTTGGCGGATATGGCGGGCCCGGTGTTTTTTTGACGCAAAGCCTCAATCATTTTCCTAATCTTCTGCCAAAACCTTTGGTATTTCAGGGTGGGTTTATTGGAGTAGAAATATGAATAAGTCATTTACGATTAACGATTTACCAAAAGATGAGCGTCCGCGCGAGCGATTGGTTAAGTTTGGCGAGGAAGCGCTTTCAGCTCAAGAATTATTACAGCTGATTTTGGGCCGAGTCGTTGCCGGCGAATCAGTGGCCGTTACGGCTCAAAAATTATTAGCCCAATTTGGCAGTCTTCAAAAATTAGCCGAGGCAAGTATTGAAGAATTATCTTCAATTAAGGGGATTGGTTTGGCAAAAGCCGCCCAAATAAAAGCTGTGTTTGAAATTGGCCGTCGGCTTTCTACCCAAGTTCCAACTTACAAAAATAAAGAGCTTACTGATCCCGAAAAAGTTTATCGGTTAATAAAAAGCAAACTTAAAGATTATCACAAAGAACATTTTTATATCATTGCCCTTGATAGCAGAAACCACTCAATCGCAGAGATTTCAGTTGGCAGTCTAAATGCGAGCGTTGTTCACCCGCGCGAAGTATTTGTGGAGGCCATTAAAAATAAAGCCGCCTCGGTTGTATTCGCACATAACCACCCGTCTGGCGACCCCGAACCATCGGAAGATGATTTATTGCTAACCAAAAAATTAGTGGAGTCCGGCAAAATTTTGGGTATAGAAGTGGCCGACCATATTATTGTGGCCAAAGATAAATTTTTTAGTTTCAAAAACAAAGGAATAATCTAAAACTATGGCAAAAGATAATAAAAAATCAGAAGTTGAAAAATTGAAAACCGAGATTGAGCGGCTAAAAAAGGAGTTGAAGAAAAAGAAAAAATACGGGCTTGTTTGGGAAGAAAAACCGGAAGAAGTGGCTGAGATGTGTAAGGAAAAACTGCCGGTGCTGAAAGAAGTTGAAAACAAAGAAATAATCACCGACAAAAACAAGCCGGTAAATTTATTGATAGAAGGCGACAATTATCATGCTCTCTCGGTTTTAAATTATACCCATGCGAAAAAAGTTGATGTCATCTATATTGATCCGCCATATAACACAGGGAATAAGGATTTTATTTTTAACGATAGCTATGTAGACAAGGAAGATTCTTATCGCCACTCAAAATGGCTTTCTTTTATGGAGAAAAGATTGAAGTTAGCAAAGAATTTATTAAAAGATACGGGCGTAATTTTTATCTCAATTGACGATAATGAGGTAGCTCAATTAAAAATGTTAATGGATAACCCTGATTTATTTGGAGAGAAAAACTTTCTCGTTACTATAAAGTGGAGGCGCAAAATCACGGGGGGAGGTAGCAACATTTTTAATCCAAAAACGGAATATCTACTAGTTTATGCCAAAAACAAAAGCCATTTTTCAATTAACAAAGAACCCACTAACCCAGAAGCATATTCAAACCCCGATAATGATCCTCGTGGACCATGGCAGTCAGTTACAATTAAGGCAAGTGTTACACAAGCAGGGGATAGAAAGCCGTACACGATTAAAACTCCTACTGGGAAGAAGATTACCGGGCAATGGTTGTACACAAAAGAAAACTTTGAAAAACTACTAAAGGATAATCGTATCATCTTCCCAAATAAAGGTAACGGAATTCCTCGTAAAAAACAATTTTTATACGAAGTAAAAGGTATTACTCCCGATGATTTGTGGCTTGATGCTGGGACAACAGGCTCAGCAACCAGGATGATTCAAGGTATGTTTGGGAAAAAAGTTTTTGATACCATTAAGCCCGTTGCATTGATTACACGGATTTTGAAAATATCGGCTCGAAAAAGATCAATTATTCTAGATTTTATGGCAGGTAGCGGAACTACCGGCCATGCAGTTTTAGAACTTAACAAAGAAGATGGCGGCAATCGTCAATTTATTCTTTGTACTAACAATGAGAATAATATTTGTTCTGATGTTTGTTATCCAAGAATAAAAAAAGTAATAGAAGGGTATGAAAATTTAAAAGGCAAACTAGTAGAAGGTTTAGGCGGTAATCTTAAATACTTCAAAACCGATTTCGTCGATTATGATGAACCGACAGATAGAAACAAAATTAAACTTACTAAACAAGCAACCGAAATGCTCTGTGTTAAAGAGGGAACTTTTGAGAAAGTGATTGACAACGAAAAATTTAAGATTTTCAAAAATTCAAGCCATTATACCGGCATTATTTGGGACCAAACGGCAATTCCGGCTTTCAAAAAAGCGATAAAAGACATTAATGGCGAATTCAGCGTCTATATTTTTTCTTTAAGCGATGAAGCTTTTGATGATGAGTTTAAGGATGTAAAACAAAGGATTGAATTGTCGCCCATCCCCGAAGCGATTTTACGGGTATATAGAAGGATTTTTAAATAAAAATTATGAAATTATTAGAAAATTACAAAACAGCAAAAGGGGAAATTTTCGCGATTTTAGTAAATGAAAATTTGGAGCCTTATGCTGGCGATTACGAAGGCTTGCGTTTTAAGGTTGTTCCTTCTTTAAACAAAGGAGATTCCTGGAATTGTATTGTTAAAATATCTGGTACCCTACAAGCAATTTGGGGCGTGTTCGATGTTTATAATCTATTAGAGGAGCTAGGCGGTTTAAAAATTAAAGAAGCTGTCGAAAAAAGAGAACCCTTTTTGGAATTTATGTTTAGTACTTATACGGCAGGAAAAACATATAAGGAAGAAAAAGATAAATTATTAGAAAAACTAAAAAAGTTACAAAAGAGAGAGCCATTAACTGAAGAAAGTAAAAAAGAAAACCCTGCTGAAATATTTGCTCGGAATAAAGAATTACGGTGGAAAGTATTAAAAATTCATTACGAGTTATCTCAAGGGAATAGTTGTGATTTAGTAATGCGTCAAGATGTGGCAAAGAAATTAGAAATTGACCCCAATAGCCATGTTTTACTTGGAATTTATAAATTTTTAGAAGATGAGAGATTTTTAAAACGTCATTCAAATGTTGGAGATTTCATAACTTCCGAAGGGATTAAAGAGGTTGAAAGGGGCTATTCTACTCTTTTATCTCTACCCCAGACCCCATCTTTCCAAGAACCAAAATTAAATATTTCTATTGATGAAATTGAGTCACTTGGTGAGGTGAAAAATGTTTCCGTGGATGAAATACGGGTTTTAGTTCCATTAAAATATTCAGAGGAGCAAATTCAAAATTGGTTCGAGGAAATCATTGAGGAGCCGGAACATAAAAAAGACTGGGGAGGGGAAATAAACGACTTGTTCACCAGTCGATTATTAATAAACGGAACTAGAAAAATCGCAGCCTTTCTCTTAAAGGGTGCGGGCAAGCGGATGAAAGAATTAAAAATATCAGATTGTGGGAAGAATGGCGATCAGATTCAACGTCTTTTCAAATCTCCCGCAGACATCTTTATAATTCAGTTTGTCGGACCAATCGCAGAGGCTGTAGTAGAAGAAGCAAAGAGTAAAACTTTGCTTTTAAGGCATGAGGGAAAAGATGCACAATTTTGTATTATTGATGGTTATGATACTGCAAGAATTTTAAGAGCTTATAAAAAAATTTAAAAATAAAATTGATAGAGAAAATTAAATAACATATGCAACTAAAAATTTATCAAGAAAACGCAATAGACGAGTTATTAGAAAAGACCAAAAAGCTTTTAGAATTAGGCGGCAATAAAAAATTGGTTTTTAAAGCACCAACCGGTTCGGGGAAAACTATTATGATGGCGGAATTTTTGAGGCGATTAATTGATGATAGAGAAATCAGGCAACCTTTTTCTTTTATCTGGACAGCGCCAAGACCAGTTTTAACTAATCAGAGCAAGGAGAAGTTAGAAAATTATTTTGAAACAAGCCGAGCGTTGGAGTGTTCCTATTTTGAGGATTTGGACGACAGAAAAATCGGCGAAAACGAAATTTTGTTTTTCAATTGGGAAAGCATAAATAGGGCGGACAATGTCTATATCCGCGACAATGAACAAGAGTTCAATTTATCAAAGGTATTAGAACGAACAAAAGAAGAAGGGAGGGAAATAATTTTAATTATTGACGAAGCCCATCATCACGCTACAAGCCAGATTTCACAAGGTCTAATTCAGATGATTGGGCCAAAGTTGACTGTTGAGGTTACGGCAACGCCGGCGACAATTACAGATGAAGATGAAAAAGTATTTGTTCAATTAGAAGATGTTAAAAAGGAAGGAATGATTAAGAAAGCGGTTATCTTGAACGATGATTTTACTAATTTTATTAAAAAAGGAAAAATCCAGACGCAAAAATTAAGCGGAGGCAGCGAAGAATTAGTTATAGACGCGGCGATGAAAAAAAGACAAGAATTGTTAAGGGAATTTCAGAAAGAAAAAGTTAATGTTAACCCTTTAGTTTTAATCCAACTGCCCGACAGAAAAACAAGCTTGGAAGACAGGATAAAAGAACGGGTGGAAAGTATTTTGAGAAGTAAATATAAAATTACTACTGAAAAAGGCAATAACAAGCTGGCTATCTGGTTATCGGGCGAACACATTAATAAAGAAAACGTTGAGAGGCAGGACAGCGAGGTTGAAGTTTTGATTTTTAAACAAGCAATCGCTTTGGGCTGGGATTGCCCCAGAGCGCAAATTTTGGTTTTGTTTAGGCAATGGCACAGCCCCATTTTTTCTATTCAGACCGTTGGCAGAATTATGCGAATGCCGGAGCCGGATAAAGGCCATTACAAGAATGAAATTTTGAACTATGGCTATGTTTATACTAACTTGGACAATATAGAAATTCAGGAAGATATCGCCAAAGATTACATCACTATTTACACAAGCAAAAGACGCGCCGATTACCAACCAATAAATTTGCTTTCTTGCTATCCAGAAAGGCATCGAGAGACAACAAGATTGTCGCCGCTTTTTATAGAGATATTTTTGAAACAGGCGAGGGAATATAACCTAAAGAAACATATTAATACTAAAGTGAAAAAATTAGACCTAAAAATTATCTCGGATTATGAGGCCGAGGATATTGACGTTTTGGCTGGGGCAAAAATTGTAGGCGATAAAGAGATAAAAGCAAGCGGTTTTGATATGCAAAAATTGTTTGATTTTTTTGTGCGCAATAACTTAACTCCTTTCTACCCCGAAGATAGATCAGTTGGCAGAGTCAAAGAAGCAATCTATAAATTTTTTGAGCAAGAATTAAAAATGTGGTATGGTGATGTGTGGGAAGAAATTGTCCAAATTGTTTTGAGCGATAAAAATTCTCAGCACTTTGTTAATGTTTTAGACAAAGCAAAAGAAAAATATCAAGCGGAAGTGGTAAAAAGGGAAAATAAAATGGTTAATGTGCCGGATTGGAACGTCCCGCCAACTTTATCTTTCGGGGAAGAGTATAAAAAAGTCGAAGCGAAAAAGTCAATTATGCAGCCATTTTTTAGCGACGGGAAATGGAAGTCGGAAGCGGCTTTTGTTGATTTTTTGGAGAAATCGGAAAAGATTGAATGGTGGTTCAGGAACGGAGACAGGGACGCAACATTTTTTGCCGTTCGTTATAACAACGGAGGGGAAAAGCCTTTTTATGTTGATTTTATTATAAAGTTGAAAGATGGAAGGATTGGCTTGTTTGATACCAAAGCGGGATTAACAAAGCAAGTTGCTGGTCCAAAAATTGACGGATTATATAAATATATTCAAAGTGAAAACAAAAAAGGTAAAAAACTTTTTGGCGGGATAGTTACTAATACCGAGCGGAATTATCGCGGACGTTGGGTTTATTTTGATAAAACAAGCGCAGACCTTAAGGATAATTCATTTGATAATTGGACTGATTTGATATTATGATAAAAATCATCGGCTCGTCCACGAAGCGGACAACCCAGTAGGTGGGTAAAAAGAAGAGGGGGTATGGGGAAGGAATTTTTGCCCCCCCGAACGCTCAGTTTTGATTCTGTTGTCCCGCGGCTGTGGGAGCAACCGTTCGGGATTTTACTCAAAAACGGTTCCCGCCAAAAGGAGGGCAGGCACATTTCGTTCAGTGAGTGCGGTCTGATTGTCAAGATACAGTAACTCCTCTTTTTCAAAAGCTTTTTTAGGAACAGGACGGGAACCATTGTCATTCCTGACGATCTTCTAGGAATAGTGAGTGTAAGTAAGGTGATTTTTGCTACTGCTTGTTCTGCTTGCGCACCATTAGCAAACTTGCTAAAATTAAGTGGCGATGAAAAGGAAAACAGGCGGACTTTCATCTTTAATGTTAGTTAAGACCTAAGGAATGCATAAAAATTATTTGCAGATTATTTTTCTTACCTTTGTTGTTTTAGCGGGTTTAATTGTGACTGTTTACTTAGTTCAACATCCAAAGGAAGAAACGCCAAGCGAAGCGAACAGCCCTGTTATTGGCGTAGAAACAGGGAGGATAGATAAAGTTTTTGATTGGAGCGGGCATAAGTGCGAAGAAGGAGATCTTCCCGATGCTCCGGCGCGGGCTTTTGTGGATAATGAAGGTAATGTCCAGCTAATCGCCACCCATTTAGACGCGAGGCGAGAAATTGGTCCCAATCTTAATAAAACCACGCATTCTTGCGATGTTATTTTTCGCTCCGATCATGACCCGGAGCCTAGGAAATATAACGACAACGAATGGCTGACTGCTTTCTATACCCTTGACGGAAGGACTATTTATTCTCTTATCCATACAGAATATCACGGCTGGGAGCACGATAATTGTCATAGCAGCGATCTGATGAACTGCTGGTGGAATTCTATTAATTTAGCGGTTTCGACCGACGGCGGTCGCTCCTATTCTCACGCTACTCCAATTGATCATAATATTCTTAACCCTCCCGCTGACTATAGGCCCGGTAATACTCGGGGCCCTATCGGTTATTTCCAGCCTACCAAAATTGTTGCCAATGGCGGTTATTATTATGTTTTTGTTTCTCAGCATAATCCTGGCTACCAAGAACGGCCGCCGGAGCAGTGGGGTTCTTGCTTGATGAGAACTAACAATCTGGCCGATCCCAAAAGCTGGCGCATTTGGGACGGAAGCGGTTTTAACCTTCTTCCCGGTCAGCCGAGGTGCAAACTTATCGACATACCCGGCTATGATTTAAGTTATAATACTTATCTCGGTAAATACATTTCCATCGGGTGCCATTGGGAGGCGGGATGTACTTATGCTGTTTCAGATGATCTTATCAATTGGGAATCGAAGGGCTATCTTTTGCCGGGAACTCCCAACCCCGAGGTTTGTATTTATTCTTCTGTTCTCCAGCCCGGCGATCCCACCAGAAATTTTGAGCAAAGTGGCCGCTCTCCTTGGCTTTATTATACCCAATGCGGTAGCGGTCAGTGTAGCGGAGGTTGTGGTTCCCTTGACCGCGATTTAAAGAGGATCCGGATTAGATTCACTAAACCGGGCGACGAGAACCGTTTTGAGTTGTTAGATTTGCAGATGAACGAGAAAAAAGGGACGAAAACCTTAGATTCGTCATTTTATGTTAATGATGGCAATTTGAGCGGCAGTGTTTCTTTCCAAGAAGGAGAGGGACGTAATTTTCTTCGCTTTAATGGTGGCAAAGTTGAAATACCCTCCAGCGAATCGTTAAATGTGAGCACTCCCCTTACGATCACGGCCACGATTAGGACTAGGGGCCCATATCCCCAAGGGAGTTTTCCGACGCTTATCAGGAAAGAAGAAACAGCTAATAAAAGAAATTATGGTTTTTATCTTACCGAACAGGGTCTTCTTCACTTTAGCTCTGCTGGCATTGGTTCCACCAGCGAGACGGCGGTGAACGATGGCCAATGGCATCAGGTTGCGGTTACCTATGAGCGGACCACGGGTAAAGTTCGTTATTATATTGATGGCCATCTTGATGTAGAAAGAGATCATGGTGATAATCTTGCTGCCGGTATTAATGCCGCTCCGGTAATAATTGGCGATCAGGGTTTTAATGGTGATATTGATTCTCTTACTCTCTATAACTACTTAGCTAATGAGGGCACCATCCAGGGGATTAAGAACCTGATGCCGGGTTGTGTCAATGATAGCACGATAAATTCGCAAAAGATTTACTTAGATGGCGTGGAGGCGGTTGATAGCGATGACCGGCCAAACGTCTATGTTATAAAAAATGTCCCGGCGGGGACCCATACCGTTTCTACCGCTGTGCCTTCCGGTTATAGCGCCGCTTACACACGCTGCTATAACGATATAAAATGCCATCAATGCGGCGGCTTTGGGGAAGATACTAATGTTCCCACCCCCGGGAGCTCTGTTCAGGTAGATGTGCCCGCAGGTGGTTTTGTGGATTTATGGTGGTACTACTATCCTCCTGCCATTTCCCCTGAACCTACTCCCACCGCGACTCCCACTCCGGGGCCAACCGCCACCCCTACCCTCACTCCCACTGTGACTCCCACGCCTAAACCCACTAATGTTCCTACGGCTACGCCTGAACCTACCATGACGCCAACAGTCAAGCCTACTCCTTTGCCCACGACCGTTCTTTGTCAACAAAGCAGGGGGGATATTGATAACAACGGCGTGATTGATATCTTTGACTACTCCCTCTTAGTTGTTAATTATGGCAAAGAAGGAGAACCAGGCAAAGTAGCTGGCGATTTGGATTGTAATGGCAAGGTGAATATCTTTGACTTTTCTATTTTGCTTACTCATTATGGAGAAGGGAGATGAAATAGCTTCTCAGTTAAAATAATCAACAACGCTAATCTTTCTTAGGAGATTAAAACTATTTGGTGGGGGGAGTTACTCTGCTTGCGCATTATTGGCTAACTTGCTAAAATGAATTTAATGGGAAATAAGACTAATCGACTTTCCGCTCTTGGTGATTTAATGGCCGAGGAAGAGGCTAAGAAGAAAATCCTTAAAGGACAGGAAAGAGTATCTTGGGCGCTAACTCAAATCTTGAGGCAAAATTGGCAGGAAATGGATGACGAGGAGCGGCGGCTAATTTTGGAAATTAACTCCTTAGCAAAGGAGCTTAAAAAGGAAACAAAGAAAGCTTTTGAGAAAAGCAAAAATTAGTTTTTCGGTTCCGGCATGGCCCAAGAAAACCAACTTTCCTTCTTAGAATTACGTCTTCCCAAAAACAACGAGTATACCACCGGGCCGATGGAGCACTTTTAGCTAATCTTGCCCGGAGCCAGAAAAGCCCTCTTTCCCCCTTTTTCGCCACTTCCAAGCAACCGCTGGCGGCGCTGATTATTTTTTTAAAGGAGCAAAGATTTATTTTTCTATTGGTATCCCTACGGAGAAACTTAACTTTTTCCAGAGCCAAGTTCTTTCCTATTATCCCGATGTTTTGATTAATCTTATCCAAAATCCCTTTTTGGAAGTGGCTTCTTCCCCCAAACCCTTACCGTTTCTAAGGATGGAGTTATCAGAAAGCTATTATTATCCCCTAAAAACAGCCGCTGACTTTGTTGATGTCGATCCCCTCTCTTCAATACTCTCGACGTTAGCGAAGATAAAAAACGCAGAAGATAAGGCCTTTTTCCAAGTTATTCTTGCGCCCCCACCCCGCTCTTTTACCAAAAACCTTAATGAGAAAATTGTGAAGGGTATTAAAAATCCTGATGGCTCTTATTCTCCTCACCCCGATCAGGCTCTTTTGCAGAAAAAGGCAGAAAAGCTTCCCTTTGCGGCGGCGATTAATTTAGTGGCCTCTGATAGGCAAATTTTGGAGGAGCTAGCGGGGAGCTTTAGAATTTTCTCTCATCCTAAGGGTAACAGCTTAGCCCCCAAAAAACCAAATTTTTTAAGCAGGCAAAAAGTTTGGAAAAAAATTATTGCCCGTGAGCCTTTCAGAAAGCGCCGGTTTTAAATTTGGCCGAAATTGCGGCTTTATGGCATCTTCCGGGTAGGAAAATTAACCTGCCGAACATTTTGTGGGGGCGGACCCTGATTACTCAAACGCCCGCCGATTTGCCGGTGGCGGAAAACTTAAGCGAAGAAGGGAAGAAAACGGTTTGTTTTTTTGCCAAAACGGAGTTTAAGAACAAGGTGGCCAATTTTGGTTTAAAGAAGGCTGACCGGCGTCTTCATTTTTATACCACTGGGAAAACTGGTACCGGTAAATCAACTCTTATTGCTAATATGGCTATTTCTGATATCGGAACCGGGGAGGGTTGGTGGAAGAGCTTGCCGCGGCGGTTAACAACGATGAAATCTTGGCTGGCTTGGTTAACCGGGCGTGGGAGAAAATTAAAAAATTTACGGCCGGGGAGTAATTTTTTCCAAAAAAGCCAACCCCTTTTTAGGGCGGTCTTTTTCAAAACGTTTTCGGGCAGGAGCCAGTTTGACAATTAGCCAATCGGCCACGGCAGTTTTAAGATCCTGAGGATGCAGTTGGCCGTTGGCGTAATCTTGCTCCAGTTCGTGGTAAGAATAGTAAGTTTTATTGCCGCCGAATTTTGCCGGCCGGCTCACCCGTAGTTCTCCTTCGTCTTCACCCCAAAAGATAAGATAACGGGCCCAATTCAAAACGGGGTTAAAATTAACTTGGGGCGGGCAGAAAGCTTTGCCTACTTTTTCTCTTATTGCCTCGGGAGAATCATGAACAAAAATGGCTGAATTAGGCTTGGATTTGGTCATCTTGAAAGCGGTAGCAAAAGTATCTTTATCCATATTTTGGTCAATCGGCCAAATGGCAGGTTTGGCTAAGGAAAGGACAAAGTTTTGATGGCAAGCCACGGGGGCAATTTTTTCCCCTTTTTTGTTTAAGAGGGGCGAAATGGTTAATTTTTTGGCCACCTGCCGGGCAATGACATGCGCTTTCCTTTGGTCGATGGCAGCTTGGGCAAGATTAACGCCTAAAGTGAAAATATCGGCTACCTGAAGAGGGGGATAGATGAGGGTGGCAAAATTAACCGTTTCGCCTTCTTTTTTGCCGGCGATGGTAATTGACCGCTTTACCCTTGAGAGAGTAACATTCTTGGAAACCTCCATCAGGTTTTGCCAATGGCGGGTGTCTTTATATAAATCGCTGGCCAGGATGAAGTTGACATCCCCGCTTTTGACGCCAAAACATTCCAGCGAGGCTTCCATAGCTTCCTGAAAGTAATCGCGGGCAACGATAATGATGTGCTTCCAGTCGCCGTCAAGCTTATTGTTAATATAAGTATGCCAGTCAGCCAAAAAAACATTACATTCTACTCCAGCCTTAAGAAAGTCAGCCACCTTGCCCATGCTTACCAATCCTGTTCCCAGATGGACTTTACCGGAGATTTCAAAGCCAATGTAGTGGCGCAGTTTTTCGCCGCTTTCAAGCAAATTTTTAAGTTCTTCTTTAGTTAAAACTTCTTCGCAGTTACGGGTGATAAGATGAAGCTTTTCTTCAAGGACCATAGAGACGGTGTTTTAAGTAAAAAATGATGAAAATTAAAAAAGTCAAAAGTTAAAATTTAAAAGTCCCCGCCCAAGGCGGGTCCGCCTCTGGCGGAAAAATTACAAGTTAAAATTCAAAAGTGGGGCGAAACTTTTAACTTTTTAATTGCAATTTTGCCTTTTGAATTTTGAATTTTGACTTTAAAAGTTTATGCTTGTAATTATAATTTATTTACCTATTGCCTACTTTTATATTCTTTAAAGAAGGTATTGAGAAGAGACTTAGTCCAGGGGGTAGGATTCGAACCTACGAAGGGAAACCCGCTGGTTTTACAGACCAGTGCAATTGGCCGCTCTGCCACCCCTGGAGTCTTTTTTATTATAGCACAGAGAAAAGATGCTGGCTTTGCCAGCCCTTTCAGGCGATATCTGTTTTGGTAGGGTGAGGATTATGACGATTGTCATCATAAACTTAATTTGGAATCTATTCCAATAATTAAAAGTCAAAAGTTAAAATTTAAAAGTCCCCGCCTAAGGCGGGTCCGCCTCTGGCGGAAAAATTACAAGTTAAAATTCAAAAGTGGGGCGAAACTTTTAACTTTTTAATTGAAATTTTGAATTTTGCCTTTTAAATTTTGAATTTATGGAAAGTTTCTGATCCTTGCCTGCATTATGGATTTATCACGGTTATATCTTTTCAATGGCTCTTGTTTTTTAACGCCTTTTGTGTCAAAATGAGCTTGTTATGGAGGATAAACAGCAAGCGGCACGGGCAGAAGCGGTAAAACTAGCCATTGAACAGATTGAAAAGCAGTATGGCAAGGGGGCGATTATGAGGTTGGGGGGGAACGGGAGCGTAGCCACAGTGCCGGCCATTCCGACGGGTTCGGTTTCCCTTGATTTGGCTTTAGGTGTAGGGGGAATTCCGCGGGGAAGAGTGACGGAGATTTTTGGCCCCGAAGCTTCAGGAAAAACCACCCTCTGCCTCCATGTGATTGCCGAGGCGCAAAAAAGAGGCGGCCTGGCTGCTTTTGTGGATGCCGAGCATGCCCTGGATCCGGAGCGGGCGAAGAGCATCGGCGTTAATATTGATGATTTATTAATTTCTCAGCCTGATACCGGTGAGCAGGCATTGGAAATTGTGGAGACATTGGTTCGCTCGGGGGGATTGGATGTAGTGGTGGTCGATTCGGTGGCGGCGCTGGTGCCGCGGGCGGAAATTGAAGGGGAAATGGGGGATTCAATGATGGGGGTGCAGGCGCGGTTGATGTCTCAAGCCCTGCGAAAACTAACCGGAGCAATCGCCAAAAGTAAGACGGCGGTAATTTTTACCAATCAGATTCGCCAGAAAATTGGGGTGATGTTTGGCAACCCCGAGACCACGCCCGGAGGGCTGGCCCTGAAATTTTATTCTTCAATTCGTCTTGACATGCGTAAAATTGGGGCGATTAAGGCGGGTGAGGAAGTAATCGGTTCTCGTCATCGGGTGCGGGTGGTGAAAAATAAAGTGGCGCCTCCTTTTCGGACGGTGGAATTTGATATTATGAACGAGGGGGGTATTTCTAAGAGCGGTGATTTGCTTGATTTGGCCGCCGAGAAGGGTGTGGTTTCCAAAAGCGGGGCTTTTTACCGTTACGGAGAAAAAATTTTAGGCCAGGGCCGGGAAGCGGCGAAAAAGTTTTTAGAGGAGAATCCCAAGTTAATGGAGGAGATTGAGGGGAAATTGAAAACCCAGATTACAAAGACAAAAGAAGAGACGGTAAAAAAGTAAACCATGGGTGGTAATCAGTAGAGTTAAAAGTTAAAACTCAAAAGTCCCCGCCCAAGGCGGGTCCGCCTCTGGCGGAAAAATTACAATTAAAAATTTAAAAGTAAAACAAAAACTTTTAACTTTTAACTTGCAATTTTGAATTTTGCCTTTTGACTTTTGAATTTGGAAAGGTATGGTTAATTAAATTTTAGCCTTAGCAACTCCTTTTTATTTGAAGGAGAAAAGCTTTTTGTGATAAACGATTGTGCCCCAAATTACCGCTATTAAACCTCAGGAAAAGAGAAAAAACCGCTTTAATGTCTATCTTGATGACCGATTTGGTTTCGCTTTAGGCAATGAGCTTCTGGTAAAAAAAGGATTAAAGGTGGGCCAAGAGCTTTCGCCCCAGACGGTTAAAGAGTTAGCAAGCCAGGATAGGCTTAATAGCGCCCGCGATGGAGTTTATCATTTTCTTTCCTATCGCCCCCGTTCTGAAAAAGAGATTCGCGATTATCTTAATAAAAAAGAATTAAAAGAAGAGGAGAAAGAAAAGATTATTAAAGGGCTTAGGGAAGAAAAATTGGTTGACGATCTTGAGTTCGCCCGTTGGTTTCTGGAACAACGGCAGAATTTTCGCCCCAAAGGCAGTTATATTTTAAGGCAGGAATTGCGCCAGAAGGGGATTGACCAAAAAATTATTGATTGGGTTTTACCAGACAAAGAAAAAGAATTAAAATTAGCTAAAAAAGCTTTGGAGAAAGCCGAGAAAAAATACGCTTCTTTTTCGGGGCGGGAGAAAAAAGAAAAATTGATGGCGTATTTATTGCGGCGGGGGTTTTGCTGGGAAGTGGTTAAAGAGGCGGTTGACGAAAAAGGGGAAAACGAGTAAAATAAGGGCGTAATTTAAAAATTAAAAACATAATGGTTTCAAGATTAGACGATAATAATGATTCGCAATCTTCTCAGTTAAACTTATCTCCTCAAGAAAAAGAGCTTATAAAACGGGAAAAAGAAGTTGAAGAGTTGCAAAGCCTTTGGGAAGAAAAAGTAAACCAGGTTTCAGGGTTAACCCGGGAAGAGGCGAAGAGAATCGTTTTAGAGAAAGTCGAAAAAGAATTAGCTTCTTATACCGCTCGGCGTATTAAAGAGGCGGAGGAAGAAATTAAGCTGACCGCCGAAGAAAAAGCGCGACAGATTTTGGTGGATGAGATACAGCATGGGGTAACAGACATTGTTGCCGAATATACCGTTTCTTCGATTAAAATTCCCTCTGAGGAGATTAAGGGTAAGGTGATTGGCCGTGAGGGGCGCAATATTCGGATTTTTGAACGCTTAACGGGAGTGGATGTGAGTTTTGAAGAGGAGGGGGAAATTCGTCTTTCTTCTTTTGACTCGTTAAGGCGGGAGGTGGCGCGGCGGTCTTTAGAAAAATTAATTCGTGACGGCCGCATCCAGCCACCGCGGATTGAAGAGGTGGTGCGTCAGACTAAAGAAGAGGTGGAGAAAATTATTTTTGAGGCGGGGAAAGAGCTTTGCGATGAAGCAGGTGTTTATCACCTGCCGCCAGATTTGGTTTCGATTTTAGGCCGTTTTAAGTTCCGCTTTTCTTTTGGCCAGAATATGATTGTTCATACTCTTGAGGAGACCAAAATCGGGGTGGCCTTGGCTCATGAGCTTAAGGCAGAAGTAGAAGTAGTCCGCTTGGGTTGTCTTTTGCACGATGTGGGTAAGGTGATTACTGAAAAAGAAGGCTCCCACGTTCAGCTGGGGGTAGAGCTTTTGAAAAAATATGGTCTGCCCGAGAAAGTGATTAATTGCGTGGCGGAACATCATGAGGATAAGCCTTTTTCATCGATAGAATCGGCAATTGTTTGGATTGCGGACGCGGCCTCCGGTTCCCGTCCCGGAGCTCGTTACGAAGCCCATGAGGACTATGTGAAGCGGATGGCGCGGATTGAAGAGATTGCCAAAAGCTTTCCGGGAGTGGCCGATGTGGCCGCTTATCAGGCAGGCCGGGAAGTTCTGGTGATGGTTAAACCTGAGGAAATTTCCGATAATGAGGCAAAAGTGTTGGCCTATAAAATTGCCCAAAAGCTTGAAAAGGAAGCCGATTATTTAGGACAGATTAAAATTACCGTCATTCGGGAAGTAAGAGAGGAAGTAACTCTGCCAACGGAAAGTTAAGAACACCCTAAAAAAAAGTTAAAAGTTAAAATTCAAAAGCAAAACAGAAACTTTTAACTTTTGACTTGCAATTTTGAATTTTGCCTTTTAACTTTTTAATTTTCTCTAAGAAGGAGGTGGGAAGAATGATCAAAAAAGAATTAATCGAAGAAGTTGCCCGACGAGCGCAGGTGACCAAAAAAGAAGCCCGTCAGGTGATTGACACTTTTTTAGAAGAGATTAAGAAGGCTTTAGCTCGTGGAGAAAAAGTGGTTCTCTCCGGCTTTGGCACACTTAGAACGGTGACGGTAAGAGATAAAGAGGTGGTAGTGCCGGGGGGGAAGGAAAGAATAAAGGTAGCTTCACACCGCGCTCCGCGTTTTAAACCGGGCCGAAGCCTGAAAAAGGCGGTTCGTTAAACTCTTGAAAAGCCCCGATAAGCTAGGGCTTTTTCTTCAGCTTTTCTTCAGCCAAGAAGCTATAATGAAGGCCAATGAGAATTTTAGTGATTGAAGACGAGCGGCGAATTGCCAGGAATATAAAAGAAGGCCTTGAGCAGGAACGTTATGCGGTCGATGTGGCTTATGACGGCCTTGAGGGCTATGATTTGGCGGCGGGCGAAGATTATGATGTAATTATCCTTGACCTGATGCTTCCCAAAATGGATGGAATTACTTTGTGCCGAAAATTACGGGAAGAAAAAATCGCTACTCCTATCTTAATCCTGACCGCTAAAGGGCAGACAAGAGATAAGATTGAAGGCTTGGATGCGGGAGCGGATGACTATTTAACCAAGCCTTTTTCTTTTGAAGAGCTTCTGGCTCGTCTTCGCTCCCTTACTCGTCGGCCCAAAAATTCGTTAGGGGAAGTTTTGACGGTAGGCGACCTAAGGCTTGATTCAAAAAATTACCAGGCAGAAAAAGGCGGAAAAAAAATTGACTTAACGGCGAAAGAATTTGCCCTTCTGGAATATTTAATGAGAAACGCGGGCTTGGTTTTGGGTAAGGAACAGATTATTGCCCATGTTTGGAATTACGAAGACGATATCCTTCCTAATACCGTCGAGGTTTATATCCGTAACCTAAGAAAAAAATTGGGTGATGAGGGTAAGGGGGAGGAGGCGCTTATTAAAACCCGCCGCGGCTTTGGCTATCAGCTGGGAGGAGAATGAAAAAAAAGTATTAAATATCATCAGCATTACTTCTGTCGGTGGGGTAAGGCAAGGCAGGATTCAAGATCGGCTAAAAATTAAAAATTGCCCTAATTGCTCTAATTATTCTAATTAACCTAAGGAACACCCAAAACCCTAAACTCCCAAAATTAAAATAAACTAAAAAACACAAAAAAGATAGATTTTTTGGGTTTTGGTGTTTGGAATTTATTTAGAATAATTAGGTTAATTAGAATAATTCAAGGGATAGATCCTTCGCCGCCGTTTTCTTTTTTTTAAAACGGCGGGGTTTGCTAGAATGACAGCCAAAAAGAGCCGTTGCTAATGGTAGAAAAATTTAACAATTTGATTTTTTCCCATGCAACTATTTCAAAAAGCAAGATTAAAATTAACCGGCTGGTATTTGCTGATTATTATGGCGGTCAGTTTTTTCTTAAGCGCTTTTATTTATAATCTTCAGGTAAGGGAGCTTGAGCGTTTGGAAAATCGCTGGCGGCTAAGAACAGAGCAGCGTTTGGAGGAAAGATTGGCTCCGGTGCCCCTCCCCCTTCGAGAACCGGGAAATTTTCCACCGGCATTGCCTCCCGATACAGAGTTTTTAGCGGAAACCAAAAGAAGGTTAGCCTTATCGCTTGCTTCCCTTAATGGCATTATTCTCCTGGTGGCGGGAGGGTTGGGTTATTTTCTGTCGGGAAAGACTTTGAAGCCGATTGAAGAAATGGTTTGCGAGCAGAACCGTTTTATCGGCGATGCTTCTCACGAGTTGCGAACGCCTCTTACTTCGCTCAAGAGCACCCTTGAAGTTTATTTAAGGAATCCTCGACCCACTCTTAAAAAGGCGAAAAGGCTGGCAGAAGAAAGTTTAGAGGAAGTTAATAAACTTCAGGTTTTGACCGAATCGCTTTTAAATTTATCCTCTCATCAAGAAAATAGCGACAAGAATTTTATACTTATTTCGATTACCGAAATTGCCAAAAAAGCGGTAAAGCGGATTAAGCCAAAGGCGGAAGTAAAAAGGATTAAGGTTAAAACAGAATTACAAGAATTTAAAGTTTTAGGCGACGAAGAAAGTTTAACGAGTCTTTTAGTGATTCTTTTGGATAATGCGATAAAATACAGCGCCGAGGGGAGTGAGGTTTTTCTTAGAGCGGTCAAAAGAGACGGGAAGGGGCTTATTCTTGTCCAAGACCACGGCGAGGGAATTCGTCCCGAAGACAAACCTCATATTTTTGACCGTTTTTATCGCGCTGATAGCGCCCGGAGCAAGGCCGGCAATGATGGCTATGGCTTGGGTTTGGCGATTGCCAAGGAAACAGCCAAGAAACATCGAGGGAAAATTAGCGTAGAAAGTGAGCTGGGCAAAGGATCGACGTTTACGGTTCAACTACCACTTAGCAAAGAAAAATCGTCACAGGCCTGATTTTCTTCAGTTTCCTTTCAGCATTCGTTTATAAACTCTTTTTCCCAACATGAAGAAAATTAAGAAGGCGATTAATTGGTTTCGCGCTCGCCGCTGGTGTTGGCTTTTAGCGGTTATCTTAGTAGGCATAGGAGTTTTTTTCTTTTTTAAGAGTCGGAGTAATTCTTCGCCAAATATCCAAATACAAACAGCGACGGTAGAAAAGGGGACGCTGGTAGTAACGATTGCCGCCTCCGGCAGCATCACCTCTGCCAGCGATACGGATATTGTGACGGCTGCCAGCGGCGTGGTAAAAACGGTTTTAGTTAATAATGGTGATAAGGTGGTTAAAGGCCAAAAAATTGCCGAAATTACTCCTGACGAAGAGGGGGCGGCGCGTCAATCTGATGCTTACCTTGCTTACCTTGAAAGTCAGGAAGCGGTAAAAACAGCCCAAAAGGAGAAAGCCGAGGCAGATATCGCCATGTGGGAGGCAAGAAAGGCAATTCTGGATGCCCAGGAGGCAATTGATTATAAGAATAATAATACCATTAATCCGGCAACTAAGGAAGAATACACCGAAGAGGAAAAGGCAATTATTGATAAGACTTTAGATAAGGCCAAAGCGGCTTTTGAGGAAGCAGAGTTAAAATTTAAGAATGCCGACGTGGTGATTGCTAATGTTCAAGCAAAGCAAGCAGCGGCTTGGCGTAATTATCAAAAATCATCGGCAATTATTTATTCTCCCGCGGCAGGGGTGGTAAGCAACTTAACGCTTTCGCCCGGCGTGGTGCTGGCGGCAGAAACAAGCACAAGCGACAACAATACTGCCTCAACGCAGACATTGGGAAAAATTAAAAATCCCCAGGCATCGCTTCAGGCGACGGTTAATCTTTCCGAGTTTGAGGTTACCAAAGTTAAGCCGGGCCAAAAGGTAACGCTTACTTTGGATGCCTATCCGGGGAAGACTTTTACCGGTAAGATTTTAGCGGTTAACACGAGCGGTAGTTCCAGCCAGGGGGTAGTTTCTTATCCGGCGACGATTCTTCTTGATCCCACGACGGTCGAAATTTACCAGAATATGGCCGTTAGTGCTCAAATTATTCTTGATTCAAAAACGGATGTTTTACTGGTGCCTTCTTCGGCAATAAAAGAAAGTAACGGGAAAAATTTTGTAGAAGTAGTTAGCGATGAGGGAACAAAGTCGGTGGCCGTTGAGGTGGGAGAAAACAATGATACGATGACGGAAATTATTTCTGGCCTTTCGGAGGGGCAAACGGTGGTCTCTTCGAAAGTTGATCTTAGCCAAAAAGTGCAATTTGGGAGCAGTGGCAGTACCTTCGGTGGCGCCTCTCCTTTTGGTGGTGGGGGTGAATTCAGGCCAAGATGAAAACAATGATTGAAGTAAACCATCTCTCCAAGGTTTATCGCAATGATTCGGTAGAAACCTTGGCATTAAATGACGTTTCTTTTGAGATTGAGAAAGGGGAGTTTATGGCGATTATGGGTCCTTCTGGATCGGGAAAATCTACCTTAATGCATATTTTAGGCTCCTTGGATAAACCTACCAGCGGGGAATATTTTTTAGAGGGAAAAGATATTAGCTCTCTTGATGATGATCAGCTAGCGGAGATTCGCAACCAAAAAATTGGCTTTGTCTTTCAGTCTTTCAATCTTCTTCCTCGTTATACGGCCAAGCGCAACGTGATTTTGCCGATGATCTATGGTGATGTTCCTAAAGAGGAGCGAGAAAAGCGGGCGGTAAAATTTTTAAAGATGATGGGCCTAGAGAAAAGAATTGACCATACTCCGGCCCAGCTTTCCGGCGGCGAAAAACAGCGGGTGGCGATTGCTAGAGCGCTAACTTGTAATCCTAGCCTGATTTTAGCTGACGAGCCGACGGGCAACATCGCCACTGACCAAGCAAATGAGGTAATGAAAATTTTTCAAGATCTTAACGAGCGTGGCCATACTCTGGTGGTAATTACTCATGAAGAAGACATTGGCGCTTGCGCTAAGAGGATTATTACGATTAAAGACGGGCGATTAGTGAGTGATAAGAAGAATAAAAGGCGCAAGATGGTGGGTAAACTTATTATTTAATTAGCGGCAAAAATGGATTATAAAGAATTATTTTCCGAAAGCCTTATCTCGCTTGGTTTAAATAAAGTGCGGACCGGGCTGGCGATGTTGGGAGTGATTATTGGCATCGGCAGCGTGATCACCTTAGTTTCTTTAGGCCAGGCGTCGCAAAAGTCGGTGGCCAACCAAATTGAGGCGTTGGGAACGAATTTATTAACCATTTCACCGGTAGGGAGAAGTGTGGGGATGGTGCGGGGAGCGATGGGCGGCGGGACCACCCTTACCTTGGAAGATGCCGAAGCAATTGAAAATTCAAGCACGATTACGACGGTGGCAGCCGTTTCGCCGGAGTATGCCAGCCGTTCGCAGGTTATTGCTGGAGAGAATAATACTAATGCCCAAGTTTATGGAGTGACTCCTGCTTATTTGGAAGTCCATCGCCTTTCTTTAGCTAGCGGCTCATTTATTACTTCCCAACAAGTGTCTTCGCAAAGTCGGGTGGCGGTTTTGGGGCCAACGGTGGTAGAGGATTTATTTGGGGAGAATGCTAATCCGGTAGGGAAAACGATCAGAATTGAAGGCCAAAATTTTACCATTATTGGCGTGAGTGCGACAAAGGGAGGCAGCGGACCGCAAAGCCAGGATAACACGATTTTTGTCCCCCTCTCCACCGCCCAGAAAGTTCTTTACGGCGCAAAATATCTTTCCTCAATTGCGGTGGCAGCCAAAAGTGAGGACCAAATCGACTTGGCGCGCAACCAGATTGGCTATCTGCTATTAGAACGCCACCATCTCCAGGATCCCCAGGAAGCTGATTTTCGTTTTCTTTCCCAAACAGATATTCTTTCTACCGCCTCCGAAGTAAGCGACACTTTTACCACTCTTTTAACAGGGATTGCGGTAATTTCTTTGGTGGTAGGCGGCATTGGCATTATGAATATTATGTTGGTGACGGTGACAGAGAGGACGCGGGAGATAGGCTTGCGAAAAGCTTTGGGGGCAAAGAAAAAAATAATTACCACCCAGTTTTTAATCGAATCGGTGCTGCTTACTTTTAGCGGGGGGGCAATAGGGATTTCCCTGGGAGTGATTCTTTCCTACGTTTTGGCTTCTTACCTTGATCTTCCTTTTGTTTTATCCCTGCCTTCTATTCTTTTGGCCTTTGGCGTTTCGGTTTTAACGGGGATTATTTTTGGTTTTTATCCGGCTCAAAAAGCAGCCGGTTTGGAGCCAGTAGAGGCGTTGAGATACGAATAAAAGAAATTCAAAATTCAAAATTCAAAAATCAAAAGTTAAAGATTAAAAGTCAAAATGGAAAAAATTGTTCAATTGTTAAATGGTTAAATTGCTCGAGCGACTTGGCAGCTAGAGATTAGTAGCGGGCAGCTAGGAGGAAAATGTCTCTTCCTAATTCCCAACTACTATCTACTAACTACCAATCTTAGTTGTCATCCTGACGAAAGTCAGGATCTGTTCTTCCAATCTGAAGATAGATTCTGTATTAAATCCAGAATGACGGCCTTGCTTGGTTGATGATAACCTGTTCCTAATAAACTGAGTTTAGAAAAGGGGGGTGAGAGAAAAAGGAAAAATGTCTAAACAAAAATTAATAATTATCGTCTTGGTAACTTTTTTAGTCGCTGGCGGGGGAGGTTTTTTTGCCGGCAAAAAATACCAGCAAAGCCGTTGGCCTAAAGCGGCTTTTGGGCAAAGAGAGCGATTTTCCGGCCAAATGGGTAACCCCGGTGGAGCAGGCAAACAAGGTAATCCTTCTTTAGGGGTAAGGCCTTTAAGCGGAAAAGTAATTAGTCAAGACGAAAAAGGCTTCACTGTCGGGTTGCCAGACGGCGGCAGCAAAATCGTTTTGCTTTCAGAAAATACCCTTTTTAAGAGAGTGGAAAATGCCGCCAAGGATGATTTGGCTGTTGGCAGCCAGGTGATGATTCTGGGCCAAGAGAATAGCGATGGTAGTATTAGTGCCCAAAGCGTTCAAATAGAAAACGCTGCCGTTGAGGAGAAAAAGTAAAAAGAATGGGCGGTTAAGAAACCTTCTTAGCCGCCCGGTAATAGACACCGCGGGTTTTGCCAAGTTTTTTAACCAAGCCCAGATTAATAAGTTTTTTAAGATCGTAGCGAAGGGTTCTTTCGTTAACGGCTAAGAATCTTCGCCTGATGAGGTCAAAATTAGCAAACTCATGGCCGCGGATGATGTTTAAAATCTCGGCGCGTCGGGGAAGAAGAAAATCTTCAATTTCTCCCCTTTGCTTTTTGGCAATTTCTTCTTTAGCTTTTTTAGCGGCCTCGTCAATCGTGCTCAGCATGAATTCTAAGTAGGCACTGACATCTTTTTCCGGCTCATCTAAGGCCCGGTAATATTGGGAGCGTTTTTGGTCAAGATTTTCTTCCAGGCAAATAAGCCCCTTCATCGCGTAGTCGCTTTTTGCCAAAACCGCCTGAAGAAGGAGGCGGCCAACGCGGCCGTTACCATCCAAAAAGGGGTGAATTTTTTCAAAAGAATAATGGGCCAGACAGGCGCGGATGGGCACGAAAGGCTCTTTATCAGAATTAATAAAATTTAGCAGTCGTTTAAGGTGGGTGGGGATTTTTTTGGGAGAGGGCGGTAAATAAACAGCAATGCCGTTAGCATTAAAAATGGCGCTAACCTCGCTTCGGAATTTCCCTAAATTGCTTGGCTCAATTAAGCCTTTCATTACTATTTGGTGAAGGTCAAGAATATTTTTGGCGGTTAGGCCTTTCGCGCCTCTTTGATAAACCCAATTAAGAGCTTGGAGAATATTAAAGACTTCTTTCTTTTTTTGATCTTTAGAGGCCGTTCTTTGAAGTTCTTCTAAAGTGAGGGGATTGCCTTCAATTCGGGCCGAAAAAAGGGAGCTTTTAAGAGTTGATCTTCTCCTAATGTTGGCTTCAATCTCCGGAGGGATATTAATGTTGTTAATGACTTCTTTGCTGGCTTCAATTGATTGAAGCCGTTGGCTAATTTCTCGGGTAAGAAAATATTTTGGCGGGATAAGCATCGTTAGTTTAATCTTACCAAATATTACCTAATTTTGCCAGATATTACCAGATATTACCGAAAAAATTTTAGTAATGAGCAAGAAAGACAAGGCTTTTTGAGATATAATTTTTAGGGTAAGTGAGGAATGTTGTTATGATGAGAAAGCAAAACCCTTGCAAATTTATGATGCAGGAAAGTTAATTAATTAAAAATAGAAAATCATTTGGAATGTAGTCTGGGGCTCTTGGAGCTTATTTAGAATAATTAGGTTAATTAGAATAATTAGAATAATTTTATCCCGTGTAAACATTATTATTAGTCAGATCAGGATATTATGATTAAACGCAGAGGAAAGTCAAAACAAAACATCCTTTTATTTCTGGCCGCCCTTCTTTTGTTTTTGGCTTCTTTTTTCACAGAACCTGAAAAAAACTCCGAAGAATCTCCTTTACCCACCCCTACCCCGGTTGGAGAAAAATTGCCAACCCCTTCGGCCAGTCAAGAAAGAGAGAAAGCAAAGGTGGCAAGAGTGATTGATGGGGATACGATTGAGTTGGAAGACGGCCGAAAAGTGCGCTATATTGGCATTGATACCCCCGAAACAGTTGATCCCAAAAAGCCGGTTCAATGTTATGGGAAAGAAGCCTATTTAGAGAATAAAAGTTTAGTGGAAGGAAAAGAGATTGAAATGGAAAAAGATGTCTCCGAAACTGACCATTACGGTCGGTTTTTGCGCTATGTTTGGGCAAAAGAAGTTTTTATTAACGAGTATTTGGTGCGGGAAGGCTTTGCCCACGCGGTTACTTTCCCGCCCGACGTGAAATATCAAGGGCTTTTCTTGGAAGCAGAGAGAAAGGCACGAGAAGAGAGCAAAGGATTTTGGAGCGGCGTTTGCCAGTAACTATATGTTTAAATTTTAGAGGTGATTTTATGTTTATACCTATTTTGTGGCAAAAATACTTTTTAGGGGAAAAACAAAATCTGTTGGGCAAAAGAAATTTTGGCAAGATACGGGAAAAGAGAAAATGTCCGTGAAGAGACGGGGTAAACTTTTACGACGAGGGCTTATCTGTTTTGCAAACGCGTGTTATTAATAAGAAAGTGGCGGCTACTTATTTTCAGGGGGAGGGGGACAAAGAGAATGTAAAACGGTCGCTTAATAAGATAACAGATTTTCTTGACAAACAAATTAAACATGAGAAAATTAAAGAAGAAAGAAGGGGTTTTTGACAAGACAAGATTTATGAACAAGAAAAATTTAAGGCAATTTTTAATTGATTTAAATAAAGCAGGATATGCCGGTGGTGAGGAGAAAAAGTGGATAAAAGAGCCAGACGGTTCGACCACGATCCATTACGAAAAAAACGGATGGCGATCTTGTGATAATTTTTTTGGTGGCGAACCATATGGAGGAAGAACGGTGGTATTTAATGAAGGCAAACCCGTATGGATCATGGTCTATTATGGATGGGTAGTTGAAGGAGTAGCAACTGATCCAGTTTATAAAGTCCTGAGAAAAGCCTTGATGCAAATGCCAGTAAAAGCGCCTTTTCGGGGTCCCAAAGAATACAAAGAAGAAAAATACACTTACAGAAATTTTTGGGAGGGCGATGTCGATAGATTCTCTGGCGAAGAGCAAATTCTACAAGGGAAAAGATTAATTTATAAAGCTAATTATATCGGCGGTCTTGTTGATCAAAGGAGTGGGGCTTGAAAGATTTTTTATCTCTATTTTGGCTTGTATAGGACTTTCGCTTCCGAAGCAGCGCAGTTTACCTCGTTTTAGTTCCACCGGCCTCCGTTGGCCGTCTTTTGTGGAATCCGCAACTTTTATACCCCGTTCTTAGTAAGATTTAGGCATCGTTGCTGTAACCATTGTCTGGTTGCTGGTGGTTACTAGCGCCAGTCTTTTTTTTGCTGTTTCTTCCTTAAACCATCGATTAAAGTAGCTGAAAAAAGAGGAAGCGATTTCGCTAAAATGATTTCTTCATTAATTTCTCCTAACGATTAATTTGTTGAAGAACTAGAAGCATTGCTTGCCAGATAGCCAATCCGCCCCTAATGGGATCGAGGGGGGTGGTGATTTTATTTTCTTGGCCGTAATTTTTTCTACAAGAAAGGTCGGAAATATAAAATCCCGGTAAAATTCTAAATTTTTCTTTGAGAGAGAGAAGATGAAATTGCTCCATGTCAAGCGCAAGGGGCAGGTTTTTGTCTTGGCGGCTTTTGATTAACTGGCAATCTGGATAACTTTGCAGGGCGATGTTGGGAACAGTAAGGAAATCGGCGCTGGGAATATTGAAAAAGAGATTATTCTTAAACGGAAAGTTAAAGCTCTGATCGTTTTCTAAATTAAAAATTTTTCTAGGCCAAATTAAATCGCCCTTTTTTAAAGAAAAGCAATTGTTTTCTTCCGAGAATAGTCCTGCTTTTCCCACGAATGCGACGGTTTCATCGTCAACCAGGCGGTTTTGTATGAGACTTTCTGTTACCTCCGCCGAATTTTCACCGATTAAATAGGGGATAGAAAGAATAGACCAGCGATGTTGGATAAGATTTAGAAAGAATTTTCTAACTGAAGCGCTTTCATCCTTAAGCAGTTTTTGCTGAAATTTTTTGGGGTCCCAGTAGTCTACCGGTTCGCCGATGGCAGAACGAAGAAAAAACTTTTTCTTTAATGGCGGCCGTTTGCCATAGAGAAGGCGTTGGTAGCCGATTGTCTTGAAGTTCTTCTGGTTGAAAATTTGATTGTAAATGGCGTTTATTTCTGGTTGATTATTTTTGGTAGAAGAATAAGTTTTATTTAAGATAGTAAGCAAAATATACTTATGACAAAAATCAAGCCAATCATCATTGATTAATTTTGTTTCTTTTTTAATCTTTTCCTCTTCCGCCTTAAAGATTATTTTTAATTTTCTAAATTGAGAAGGAGAGAGAAGCAGAGTAAACATCATTAGCCGCCAGCTAAAATCGTTACCGATCAGAAGAAGAGGCTTTTGTTGTTGAGAGATAAGGTCTTTCAGCCCAATTTTTCTTAGTTGGTCTTCAAGAACGACGGTTGCGGGTGGTCGTTCCGGTTTCCAGTCGATGCTGACGGTTATTTTTTTTTGTTGCCATTTTTCAAAATTAGTCCGATCGGACAAAAAGGGGATAATGTTTTCATTTGTATAAGAGGCTATTTCTTCCCATCCTGTTCTTCGAAATAGTCTGAGGATGCCTAAGAAAGAGAGTATTTCAAGCAAGTCTCCATTAAGCTTTTTTTTACCGCGAAGATGGACCCTGATAAGACGACCATTGTTTAGATACCAGCGCCTTCTTGCCGGCGGGGTTTTTAAGTAATTTTGTTTTTCCTGTTTAGCAAACAAGGAGGAGTCGTTAGTGAGAACAAGATGAAGATCATCTCTATTAGGGAAAAAAATTTCTTCCGGCAGACGAGGGAAAACATAACGGATAGGAATCCCTATGTTTTTTGAAGAGAGGGGGTAGCCATCGGTTAATGTCGATTTAAAGTTTTCCATGAAACCAAATTTGGGGTGGTCAAGGTCAAGGGGGGATTTGGTTAACTGTTCGGCCAGATGACCAATTTTATCGATCAAAACGGCCGCTTCTGGCTTTACAGGTCTTTTGGCGTCCATATTCTATTATATCATTAATAATATTTTTAAAGACTAAGGGTTATTATTCAGATAATAATTAGGCAAGATTAACATTTTAAGCTAATGTTATTTTTAATTCACCTTATTCTCGTTTTGCTTGCGGCAGGGGAGGGATTCAGATCTTCTTTACTTTGCGATAAAGGAATCGTGAATGATGGTGAAGTTTAAAAATAGCTGCTAATAACGTTAAAATAGTGGCAATACATAGACCTAAAAGCAGAAATGTTTTAGAAAAAAATCTTGGCGAGCCGGAAGTTTAGGCTGAGACGCCAAGACCTTTTTGCGGTATTAAGAGAAAAATTTTTTAAATGATTTCCGGGAGAAAAAGAAAATAAAGCTAATAGTCGAAAGCAAGATCGAAAGTTTATTAAATTTAGCAGCTAAAATTTGATTTTATTGATTTTACTCCCTGATATTAAGGTTAAAAAACCTGCTAATTTTTTAACGATGGATAGGAAGACTGATAACCGAGTAGCCAGAGGGGAAACGAAAAATTTTGGCAAGAAGGATAATGTTAATAGTTAGCGTTTATGATGATGGCCATATTACTTTGGATGAAATTGATAGAATAATGTTTAATGCTTAAAGAAATTTTAAATTTTTTAAGCGAATGGCGAATAATTATCTGGAAAAACCTATTTTTGCGTTTTAATAGAAAGCCTGAAAAAGGAGCTTTTGGGGAAAGTGATAAAATACTTCTGAGGAAGAAGCATTTAAGGGCGCCTAAAATACGCTAGTCTCATTCGCAAAAAAAGTATTGCGGTAGAGAAAATATGGCTAAACAAAAAGGAAACGAAATATCGGCAGGTTATTTTGGAAACCCCGGCTTAAAGAAGAGAGAGCGGGAGATTTTAGAAGATATTTCCGCAAGAAGCGGTTTTATCCCTAAAAACTTAATGGGAGAAAGTTCTTGGTGGGGATCTTCGGAAATAGGAGCTTTTCATTATACGGGCATATTTGAAGGCAAGAAAGCGGTTCTAAAAGTTCAGGGGGTAAGGCCGAACATCAGTGAAATTTATATGATTGAATCTTTTGCCAGAGAGAACAAAAGTAAGATTATCAGACCTCCTTATTTATATTGCGCTTTTCCCTGGGACGAAGAAAAAAAATATGAAGTCTTAATTTTGGAATTTATTGATGGGCCGAAGGTTATTCAAACTCCTGCCGCCGAAGAGCAAATTAAAAGATTTTTCGAGTTATACCAAGATTATCGTTATCATTGCTTGCGCTCTCCTTGGGTAGGCAAGCCGGGGGGCACCCTCTCTGCCTTTATCGGGAGGAGGTTTAGAAGGTGGCGGGAAGCAAGTTTTAAAATTTACCCCCGGCATCCTTTGCGTCAAGAGGGCGATGCGGGCTTAATAGATGCGGCGATCAAAAAGTTAAAAACAGGGTATAAAGGGGTAGAGATGGAGTTTGTGCATGGGCACTTTTCCGAAAATGACTTATATCAGGCAGGAGATCAGGTGGTAATTTTGTCAAATCTTTATTGGTCATGGCGGCAGCCTTTTTGCGACGCTGTTTTTGGTTACCATTGGTTTATTTATCATCTTGGCTCTGTTGAGGGGATAACGCCGACGGAGATTGAGAGGCAAAGAAAAATGTGGCTCTCGGCGATTGGAACCTTGCCTCAAGCTCAAACCAAGGAGGGAAAAAAATTATTAAACTTGGCTTTATTGGAAAGAGCGGCGGCGGGTTTAAATTTAGATAGCTTAACTCTTGACCCAAAGAAACCGATTTCAGCTTATTTAGTAGAAGCAACCAGAGATCAGCTAAAAGAACTTTTGGAAAAAGATTGAGAAATGAAATTATGGTTAAAGAAAGATAATAATTAAGGTTAATTTTTTAATAACCGCAAATTTAATTTGGCGTTATTATAAGGGTGTTTTATTGTTTGATTATTTGATTTGGAAGAGCATTATTATGAATTTAAGTGTG
>JAGPNC010000041.1 GCA_018052565.1 Candidatus Shapirobacteria bacterium
CTATTTTAGAATAAAGTGTTAAACCAAGAAACAAATTCTTCTATGGCAGGATTTTGGGGAAAAAAGTCAACGCTGGCGAATGTTTTTCTGGCCGTTTTGATTATTTTTGCGGTGGCCTTAACCGTTTCCACCGTCGTGGGGATACAAAATAAAATCAAGGAAGGAAGGTATATCGGTCAGGAGATTGAAACCAAAAATACGCTAGTGGTTTCCGGCCGCGGCGAGGTTTATGGCAAGCCTGATTTAGGCTTAATTTCTTTTGCGGTTTCCTCCGAGGCGAAAACAGTGGCCGAGGCTATGAGCCAAAACAGCCAAAAGATGAACGCGGTAATTGCCTTTGTTAAGAACCAAGGGATAGAAGACAAGGATTTAAAAACCACCACCTTTAGCCTTCGTCCTCGCTATGAATGGCGCGAGGATATTTCTCCCCAGCGGCAATTAGTAGGTTATGAAGCGCGCCAGGAATTGGAGGTAAAAGTGCGGGCAATGGATAAAATCGGTAGCCTTATTGAGGGAGCCACAGCGGCAGGTGCTAACCAGATAGGCGATCTGCAGTTTACGATTGATAATCGGGAAGAGCTGGAAAGGGAGGCGCGGGAAGAGGCGGTAAAAAATGCCAAGGATAGGGCCAAAGAACTGGCTTCTCTTTTGGGGGTTAATTTAGTGCGGATTACGAATTTCAATGAAGAAAGTCAGGTGCCCCGTCCTTATGCCTTAGAAAGTTTGGCGGCGATGGATATGGAAAAAGAGGCCGAAGCGCCACAAATAGAGACAGGGGAAAATAAGATTGAAATCACGGTAAGTATTACTTATGAAATTAATTAGTCGAAACGGATTTTTAAAAAAAAGAAAGAAACTTCATCTTTTCTTCTCTGCCCCCAAGGACCCTGGCAACAATTATTTGACAGAAGCACTAAAATAATCTTAGCTAAAGTTTAGCTTTTATGGAAGAAGAAAAAAAATTAGTCAGCGTTATCATCCCGGCTTTTAACGAGGAGAAAACAGTGGCGGAAGTGGTTAAAGTTTGTCTGAAAACGCCCGAAGTGGGAGAAATAATTGTTGTCAACGATGGCTCGCAGGATAAAACCAAGGAAAGGCTTCAGGTTTTTAGAGATAAAGATAAAGTTAAGGTGGTTAATCTTCCCAAAAATCACGGTAAGGGCTATGCGGTGGCTCAAGGGATTAGGGCGGCGCGTTATGATTATCTTCTTTTTTTGGATGCGGACTTAATTAATCTTTGTTCCCATCATCTTGCTTCGCTTGTTTGGCCGGTTTTGGATAATCAAGCCGATATGACCATTGCCGCCCCGGCTTCTTTTTATAATCCTTACTATCGTTCTTGGCCTCTTTCCGGGCAGCGGTGCTTAAAAAAAAGTTTTTTAAACGAGAAGATTATTAAGAAAATGGAAAAAACCGGCTACGGGTTGGAAATTTTTCTTAACGAGCTGATGAAGGAAAAAAGAATTGTGGTGGTGCCCTTATTTTCCAGCAAGCCGCTTCATTTGGGGAAAATTAATAAGCAAAAGAACTGGATAAATGCCTACGCGAAGGAAACTTTCCAGGTTTTTCGCCAAACAATCGCCAACCAGCGCTCTTCTTATCAGGAAAAAATGAAGACCAGCTTTCTTCGCAACTTGGCTGTTTATCTTAAGGTTAATTACAAGCGCTTAAGGGATTATCTTTTAGAGGATTTAGAATAATCAAAAGGAGGCAAAAATTTCGTTTTGAGCCTGAAAAGAGCGAAAAAGCACCCTCAAAGTAGGGATAATAAGCTGGCTTTGGTAACAGTTGAGAGCCTTTCTTTTTTTAGCTATTTGTTCTTCTGATAACCAAAAGCTGAACCAGCCTTCCCCTTTTGGGCTGATTTGTCGGGGGGGAAACAAAATTTTATTTTTCTTTTTTAAACTTGGCGGGTAAACACGGAAAAAATTGAAAATTCTTAGGTGGATCGGATATTGGTAGAGAGTCCCCTGCCAGCGAATTGCTTTTAAGGCTTTTTTAATAAAAAGGGCAACGGCTTGATGATCGTGATTGCTCTCTTTCTGATGGGGAGCAAAAATAACCGTGGGCTGGAATTCTTCGATGACGTCCTTAATGTCTTTAGTAAGATTTTCCCCGCGGTATTCCTGTAAAGTGTCTGGCGAGTGGTCAAGTTTTGTTGTTTGGCTGGCAATTAATTTTTTTGGTTTTTTCCATAAAGAAGATAGAGCTCCGTCGGGATAATCCCAAAAAAGCAGATTATTTTCTTGCCCGCCTAAAGCCTTGATTGCTTTTTGGGCTTCTTCTTCTCTTACCCGGCTGGTTTCAATAAATTTTTCCGGCAAAAACCTGAACTTTTTATCTTTTAAAAAAAAAGAAGGATTGGCATTGCCGCGGGTAACAAAAACGATTTTAAGGGGATTTTTTTGGGCTAAAAGTTGACTAATCAGGCCGCCGGCGGCAAGAGCTTCGTCGTCGGGATGGGGGGAAAAGAAAAGCACTCGTTCTTTTCTTTTTATTTTTAGCAAAGAAAGGGAAGGCTTTTTTGAACGCGAGAGCCAACCTCCTAAAAAGCCAATTCCTCCTGAAAGAAAAATCAGAAAAAGAACAAGCCATCCTAAGATTAAGGCAAAGCCGTTGGCAAGACTCAAAAAAGAAAGACCGCTTATTCGGAAGAAAAAAGCCATTCCTAAACTGATCACCAGTAAGATTTTTATCATTAAGTTCCTATTTTAACATTTTGCCTTATTTTTTAAGATATAATGATTAGTAATGACTTATTTTCAAGCCTTTATTCTTTCTTTGATTGAGGGGATTACCGAATTTTTGCCTGTTTCCTCAACTGGCCATCTTATCTTGGCCA
>JAGPNC010000006.1 GCA_018052565.1 Candidatus Shapirobacteria bacterium
AGACAAATTTATTCTCCACCTAAAAGAAACCGAATACCGCTGGAATACTAAATCAACCAATGGTAATATGTATCAGTTATTATTAAAAGAATTTAGAAGAAAGCCGCTCTAAAGTTATCTAGACCCTAATTTATTATAATTTTTTTAATAAAAAAACTTTTCCAGAAAAATAAAAATCGTTGAGATTATGGCTCTGAAATTATTTGAGTAAAAATTTTAGCCAATTTTTGGGGGTCGTGACGCAGACGGTAATTTTTTTCCTCAATAGTGGCAATATCTGCTATCAGAGCTTTATTATTACTTTTTAAGTTCGGCTTAATGGGAAAAGAATTTTCTAATTCATAAAGCTTTAACACTTTTCGTAAAATCTTCTGATCTAGCTTTTGAAAATCAGGCATAATTATCAGATCAAAGGGACTTTTTGTTTTTAAGAAGTTAGTAAAAACACGCACATAATCATCTTGGGAAAATTTATGATTTTCGTTAGCCACCGACATGATATTGGTTAGAAGAATTTTTTTAGCCCTACTTCGGCGATAGGCTTCTTTTACTCCTCGCGGTAAAAAATTGGCCAATATCGAGCCATACATACTGCCCGGACAAATGATAATCACTTCGGCGTTGCGAATGGCCTCAAGAGCTTCGGAATTAGCCTCAACAGGCGGCTCAAGCCAGACTTTCCTGACTAAATCGCGCGACATTCGCATCGCGTCCAAAAGGTGTTCGCCCTTATAAATTTTCCCAGATTGGGTTTTAAAACAAATATCGGCCGGATGGCGAGAAATGGGGATGACCTTACCGCAAATTTTAGCGCCTGTTAATTGGCTGAAGAGATTATCGACTTTGCCAAGATCTTTCTCCCGTTCAGCCATAAAGGCAAAAAAAAGATTGCCAAAACTGCGGTCGCGGCCGTCGCGATATTTTAGCATTTCCTCCCAGCGCCTTTTTTGTTTGCCTTTCGGCCAGAGAGAAAGAAGCGCTCGCCAATAATCAGAAAATGCCAAAATTCCGCCCCGCTCATCGGTGCGCATCCTGCCGGTATCGCCGCCACTGTCAAAAGTGGTAACGATTGAGGAAATTTGGGAAAAATCTGCCAAAAGAAGAGCCTGATTAACAATTGGCATTCCCGATCCGCCGCCAATCGTGCAAATTTTCGTCTGTTTCATAAGAAGCTTGCTTAAAAGTTTAGCACAACCATTTTTTAGTTTCATATCACGGGGTCCCTGCTTAAATCAGCCCCCGGAGTTGGTTGGCTTAAAATAAGGGGGATTAAATTAACAAACCTCTTGAAATTATTCTTAAAAAGAGATAGGGTAGAAAAAGAAAGTTAAAATTTAAAAATCAAAAGTCAAAAGTAAGGCAAAAACTTTTGATTTTTTGGCTCCTTTTATACTTAATACTTATGATGAAATTTCTCGTTACCGGCGGCGCCGGTTATATCGGCTCTCATGCGGTTAAGGCTCTTTTGGAAAAAGGGGAAAAAGTGGCGGTGGTTGATAATCTTTTCCGTGGCTATAAAAAACCAATTGAGGTTTTGCAGGAAAAATTCGGCCGCCAAAACTTAACTTTCTATCAAGGCGATCTTGGCGATAAGCCTTTTATTAAAGAAGTCCTAAAAAAAGAAAAGCCGGCCGGCGTGCTCCATTTTGCCGCCCTTTGCCTGGTTAACGAATCAATGGAGAAGCCCGGGCTTTATTTCCGCAATAATGTTTTGGGAACGCTTAATTTGCTGGAGGCAATGATTGAAGAAAAGATCGACCGCTTAGTTTTCTCCTCCACTTGCGCCGTTTATGGTGAAGCCCAATATTTGCCCGTTGACGAAAATCACCCGCTTTTCCCCACCAACCCCTATGGCGAATCAAAACTTATGGCCGAGAAAATGATTAAGTGGTTTGGGCAAATTTATGGACTAAAACACGTAATTTTGCGCTACTTTAATGTGGCTGGCGCCGCCAGCGACGGGTTAATCGGCGACAGCAAAAAACCCTCGCAGCTTTTGGTGCAAAATGCAGTCCGCGGCGCCTTAGGAATTGAAGAATTTAATCTCACCTGTCCAAAAGTAGACACCCCCGACGGTACGCCAATACGCGATTATGTCAACGTGGAGGATCTGATCGACGCCCACTTAGCCGCTTTAAATTTTTTGGAAAAGAAAGAAGAAAGCCAAATTTTTAATTTAGGCACCGGCCGGGGCAATTCTGTTCTGGAAATTGTCGGGGCAGTCCAAAAAGTAACCGGTAAAAGCTTCCCCATCAAAAAAGGCGAACCGCGTAAAGGAGAATATGCTCAAATTTATGCCGATAATTCCAAGGCAAAAGCCCTTCTTTCCTGGGAGCCAAAAAGAAGTTTAGAAGAAACAATCAACTCTTTAGTGCTCTGGTATCAGAAACAACCGCAAGGTTGGGAATATTAACTTCTTCTTTTTCTTGGTTTTCTTCGGGAAAAGAAAGAGGGCTTTCATTCCTCCTCTTTTGGCGTTGCCCAATTATTCCAAAAGCGCCTTTTTCCGGATCGCACGGGTTTAAAAACATCTGATGTAAACGCCGAACACAAGGAGGAAAACATTCTTTGACCATTTTTTAAAAATCCCAAAAATTAACAGTAAGTAAAATTATAACATGAAGAAAAATTAATTTATCAAAATTTGGGAAACGAACTTTTGGTTTAAGAAAAAGCGCAGGATTTCCCCCGAGAGAAGGCTGGCCGCTCCTCCCATAACGCCAAATTTGGCCGAGAGGACAATCGCCGAAAGAAAAACAAAAAGAAAATGCCCCACTGCCAAAGGAAGAAATTTCTTCACCTCTGGCGAATTTTCAATAATATTAGCGGCCAGATAGTTGAAAAATAGCAAAGGAAAAGTGAAGCCTAAAATTTTTAGAGAGGACGCCGCCGGCAAATAACGTTCTCCGTAAATTAAGTTGATAAAGAAATTGTCGCCGAAAAGGAAAAAAAGCAAAGGGATCAGGCCCAAGGCAACCACGATTGTCCCCGTCTTAAAATAAATTTTTTTAAGGCTTTTTTTGTCGGTAAGCAGGAGCCGCGAAAAAGTCGGCGCCACTGCCAGAGAAATGGCTTGAGGGATCAAAACCCCGGCTTCCAAAAATTTGGAAATCGACCCGTAAATGCCAGCCCAGTAATCGCCCATCATTTGGCCGATAGTAATCAGGGGAATCCGCAAATAAAAAGTCCCCATCACCACCAAAAGGGCGAAAAAACGGCATTCTCTCCAAACCAAAAGGGCTGTCTTTTTCTCAAACTTCGGTTTTAAAGGCAAATTTAATTTTTTAGCGCGAACCGTCAATCCTAAAACAACCATCACCAAAGAAGCCAGATAGCTGACAAAAAGCCAGGGAACGCCCAGCCCCCGCCGAACCGCCGCTACTCCCAATAAAGCCCCTAAAAGCGAGAAGAAGATATTCGCCGCCACGCCGGTAAGCACTTCTTCGCGGGCATTTTGGAAAGAAATAATTAAATGAAAGATATTTTGGGGAAAGAAAAGAAGGGAAAAAATCAAAAGAGAAATTAATTTTTCTCCCGACAGGCCCATCAGGAAGCCGAGGGAAACCACCAAAAGCGTAGTTAAACAGGCCAATATTATTTTTAAGCCCAGAAGATGGCGGAAATACTCTTCCGCCTTGTCCAAATGGCGGGGCAGATTTTTTAAAATATAGCGCTCAATGCCAAAATCAGCCACGGGCAGGAAGTTAAAAATAAAACCCAGGACCCAAGCGTAAACGCCAAAAGCCTCCACGGCCAGCGAGCGCGCCAAAAAAATAAAGTAAAAAAAGCCAATGGCGCGGCTTATTACTTGGCCCAAAAGCAGGTAAAAGCCATTTTTGGCAATTCTTTTTTCCATTAAGCTTAATAATAGCAGAAACAAATATAACAAGTAACCGGTAACTCGTAATAAGTAATACGTAATAAGTAACTCGTAATTAGTAATTGGTACACATTATTCTGAGTCCGCCAGCTGGCGGAGAAGAATCCCATCCAAAAATCGTTCCCCAAAGGGGATCCTTCTCCCGCCGGTCGCGGGGTAATTATTTTAATCATTCTAATTAACCGAATTAATCTAAATAAACCCCAAAGGCCAAACCCCAATCTGCCCGGGGCGGATTATTTTTAGTTGATTCTAATTTTGGGAATTGGGGTTTGGGTGTTCTTTAGGTCAATTAGAATAATTAGAGCAATTAGAATAATTTTTAACCTTTTTTTGGCCCTAAATTTAATTTAAGATGACATTGAATTAAATTTACAATGGCATTGGGAATTATGCCCCCGTTACATAATACTTAATACCTGACACTTAATACTTTCTTTGATGTTATACTAAAAGAGGCCATGGATTTCCTCGAAAAACCTCTTTCCCAAGAAGAAATAGCGGCATTGGCCAAAAAATATGGTAACTATTTTAAAATTACCGCCGATATTGATCAGGGAAAAGTGGTGGTTGGCTGCCCGCTTCATGCTGACGGCGAAAAAATTTTGCTAAAAAGGGGCTCACGGCAAGATTCAATTTGGGGTGGGGGGTTGGATTTGTTTGACAAAGGAATTGACTGTTCGGCTATTTTAAATCTACGACCCGCTGACAGTAATCCGAGCATGGAAATTATTGACTCCAAAAAGCGGGAGAAATTTATCAAAACAATAAAAAATATTTTCAAAGTTTTATGGGAGGAGTAAAAGATGAGTTACGAACTAACGCCATTGGCAACCTTTACCGAACCGCCTTATTTTTGGCCCAAGGGAAAACTTCTTTAGCAAAATCATTTTTAGAAAAATCAGCCACCATCTTAAGAAAAGAAGAGCTGGGCAGCCTAACCAAGCTTTTGGATCGTTTTGACCAGGAAGCTACTTCAGGAAATCAGGAAAAATACTGGGCCGAGGTTGCCCTTGATCAATATAAAAAGCTGATGCGGACCCGCAATTTAAAAAGCCATAAAATCAACGGAGCAGAAAGCGGGTAATTCAGCAAAAGCAATTAGCAATTAAACATTAGCCATCAGGGCAGATCCTAACTTTCGCCAGAATGACACTTTCGTCAGCCCCATCGCAAATATTATTTGCTACGGGGTTAGGATGACGGATTATGTCCCCGCCATAATACTTAATGCCTAATACTTAATACTTGTTTAGGCAGATTTTGTCTTTCGAAGAATCTTTTTGATAAACTCTTTTAGGCCGAGATTGGCCTTAATTGCCGCAAGCATAATTTCTCTTTTAAAAGGCGGGTAGTTTTTCTTCAAAAAAATCGCCATTGAGGCAAAAAACTGGCGGTAATATTCTTCCGGCCGAGCCTTGCCTTTCTTCCAACTGCCGCCGCCAAGATGAATAATTTCGGCCTGAGGCAAAACCATTAATTTTTGTCCCATTTTTTTGGCCCGCCACGCCCAGTCAACATCCTCAAAATAAAAAGGATAATCCTCATCCAAAAGGCCCACTTTTTGCCAAACTTTTCTTCGCGCCATCATTGCCGCCCCGGGCAGTTGGTCAACGGGGTAGGGGACTTTTTTTACCGGAAAGCAAATCAGGTTCACTAAAGGCGATTTCATCGCCAGCGGCCGCAGGAGACGGTTATGATAAAAAAATATCTGCCACAAATTGGGAAAACGCATGTAATAATCAATTTGCGCCGAGCCGTCGGCATTTAAAAGCAGGGGAGAAACGCCGCCAACTTGAGGATTTTCCTCAAGATAGGAAACCATCTTTTCCAAGGCTTTGTCCTTAACAATCGTATCAGAGTTTAAAAGCAGAATATATTTCCCCCGGCTTTCTTTAATCCCCTGATTATTGGCTTTGGCAAAGCCCAAATTATCGTTGTTAACAATGATCTTTAATTTTAAATTTTTAATTTTAAATTTTAAATTTTCAAGCATTTCCACGGAATCATCCTGGGAATGATTATCAACGACAATAATTTCAGCAGAAGGCAGATCCTGACTTTCGTCAGGATGACGGGAAGAGGATTCAGGATGACAAGAGAGGGAGTCAGGATGACGGGAAGAGGATTCAGGATGACAAGAGAAGGAGTCGGGATGAAGGGAAAAGGAGCCAGGATGAGGAGAAGAGGGGTTAGAATGATGAGCTTGGAGACCGTCATTCCGGACTTGCCCGCCTGCCGGCGAGGCAGGATCCGGAATCTGCGTTAAGGCAGAAAGCAGATCCTGACTTTCGTTAGCCCCGTACCGTTTCGGTATGGGGTCAGGATGGCAAGAGAGGGAGTTGATAACCGAGTTAAGGCATTGCTCCAAAAGCTCGCGGGTGTTATAGGAAAGAATAATAACAGAAAGAATCATTTTTTAAAAAAATTTTGTTATAATGGTTTTTGATTAAAAGCCGATCGCTCTTTAATTTTACAATGATTGCCAACCGATTACGATCGGCGTTAACAATAGCAAGGAAAATTTAGGATGACGAATTATACCCCTAGCCATAATACTTAATACATAATACTTAATACTTGATACTTTGCTAATACCAAAGGTGTAAATAGTAATTCACCTCTAGGGTGTAATAATAATATGAACGTAAAGAAAATAACCGTAGTGGGGCTGGGCTATGTGGGCTTGCCTACGCTGGTGACGATTACCGAAACCGGCCTTTACCAAACGGCGGGCTTTGACATCAATAGGGGAAAAATTGACCAGATTAAGTCCGGCCGTTCACCAATTAGCGATTATGAGGTGGCCGAATTTCTTGCCAAAAATTCGCTTAATGTTTCTGCCGACGAGGCAATTTTAAAAGACAGCGATATTTTTATTGTCTGCGTTCCCACGCCGGTTAACAACGATCATACTCCCGATTATCGCCCGGTGGAAGCGGCGGCCAAAACAGCGGGGAAATTTTTGAAAAAAGGCAGCCATTTTGTTTTGGAATCCACAGTTAATCCGGGCACCTGCGAAGAGATCATTTTGCCGATTTTGGAAAAAGAAAGCGGCCTTAAAGCGGGCCAAGATTTTAATATTGCTCACTGCCCCGAACGGATTAATCCGGGCGACCCAAAATGGAACACGAAAAATATCAACCGCAACATCGGCTCGCTTAACAAAAGAAAAAATCACGAAATTGCCGAATTTTACCGCTCTTTTGTTAACGAAGCGCAGGTGAACGAAGTTTCCTCTCTTAAAGTGGCCGAGGCAACGAAAATTGTGGAGAACACTTTCCGCGACATCAACATTGCTTTTGTCAACGAATTGGCCCAGTCGTTTGACGCCTTAGGAATTGACCTTTACGAAACTCTAAAAGCGGCTTCCAACAAGCCATTTGGTTTTATGCCCCATTGGCCCGGTTGCGGCGTGGGCGGCCACTGCATTGCCGTTGACCCTTATTATCTAATCCGCCGCGCCAGCCAGAGCGGTTTTAACCACCGCTTTTTAAAGCTAGCCCGGGAAATAAATAACAGCATGCCGCAATACTGCGTTGCTAAGTTGGTAAAAGCTTTAAACGAGGTGGCCCTGCCGGTTAAAGGAACAAGGATTGCTCTTTTGGGTTTGGCCTACAAGCCTGAAATGGGCGATTTACGGGAAAGCCCCTCTTTGGAAATTGAGACAATTTTAAAAGGAATGGGCGCCAACTTAACCGTTTATGATCCCTTTGTTGGCCGCGGCGAGAAAAGCTTGGAAGAGGCCTTAAAAAACACCCAAGCCGTTGTTTTGGCCACCGCCCACAAGGAGATTGTCCAAAATCTGCCGGCTCTTCTTTTTAAAAGCAAAACGATTAAGGTGGTGGTTGACGGCCGCAACGCCTTAGAAAAGGAAGAGATTTTGGCTCATCATATTATTTATACCGGCATCGGCCGCGGCTTATGAAACTGGTTATCTTAATCCCTGCTTTTAACGAAGAAAAAAATTTGGGCAAGGTTTTGAAAAAAATTCCCCGAAAAATTAAGGGCATTGATCAAATTGATGTTTTGGTGGTAAATGACGGTTCCACCGACCAAACTGCCGCCATTGCCCGCCAAAATGGGGCAAAAGTGATCAGCCACCAAAAAAACCGGGGGCTGGGCGCCGCTTTTAAAACGGGCATTGATGAGGCTTTAAAAATGGGAGCCGATATTATTGTTAATATTGACGCCGACGGTCAGTTTAACCCTCAAGATATTCCCCTTTTAATCGCGCCGATTCTTTCCGGCCAAGCCCAAATGGCCACCGCCACCCGTTTTAAGGAAAAAAGTTTAATTCCCGCCAATATTCCGCCGGCTAAATTATGGGGCAATCGTCAATTTACTCGGCTAATTAATTTCTTAACCAAACAAAATTTTACCGATACCCAGTGCGGTTTCCGGGCCTACTCCCGAGAAGCCGCCCTGCGCCTAAACCTTTTTGGCCAGTTTACCTATACGCAGGAGGTTTTTATTGATTTGCTGGAGAAGGGGATGACCATTACCGAGGTGCCCTTAAAAGTTACCTATTTTAAAAACAGCCAACGAAAATCAGCCATTTCCGGCTCGCTTCTAAAATATGGCTTTCGGGCTTTGGAAATTGTTCTGCGCACTTTCCGAGATTATCGCCCCTTGCTTTTTTTCGGCATTCCCGGCATGGCCATTTGCCTGCCCGGTTTTATTCTGGCTTTTGGCTCGCTAATTTACTGGCTGATATTAAAGAAAACCTCGCCGGTGCGAATGTATCTTTTCACCGGCATTGTTTTAATCCTTTTTGGTTTCCTCTTAATTTTTCTTGCCTTAGTGGCCGATATGTTTAAGAGAATGAGAAAAAATCAGGAAGAAATACTCTATCAAATGAAGAAAAAAGAATTAGAAAAATGAAAATTACAAAGCCCTTCCCAAAGATTCATATTGTTATTGGCACCAAGGCTCAGTTAATTAAAATGGCTCCAATAATGGCAGAGCTTCAAAAACAAAAAATAGATTATAACTTCGTGTTTACTGGTCAGCATAAAGAAACCATTCAAGAACTAATTGATGTTTTTGGTCTTAAAAAACCCGATTATGTTCTTTACGAGGGCAAAGATATTACCAAGATTAGTCAGATGCTTATTTGGAGTATTAAATGCTTAATCAAAACAATTAAAAACAAAAAGGACATTTTTGGTTCAGATAAAAAGGGTATTGTTTTAGTTCATGGCGATACCTTTTCGGCAATACTGGGAGCGCGAATGGCCAAAATTGCTGGTTTAAAAGTAGGGACAATAGAAGCCGGCTTAAGATCATTTGATCTTTTTAACCCCTTCCCGGAAGAGATTATTAGACTGCGGTTGTCAAGATTAACCGATTATCATTTTTGCCCCGGAGATTTTGCTTTTCAAAACTCCCAAAAATATAAAGGGGAGAAAATTAATACTCAAATAAACACTTTATATGATTCGCTCCAGTTGGTTCTTAAAAATAAAGATAAGATTTCCGTTCCGATGCCTAAACAAAAGTATTGTTTAGTTTCTATTCACCGATTTGAAAACCTTTTTAATAAAGAAAGATTTGATTTTATTATCAAAACAATTGAAAAAATTTCTGAAGATATAAGAGTGCTATTTATTCTTCACGAGCCAACTAAAGAAAAACTGGTCGAAACCGGTTGCTTTAGCAGATTGAAAAAAAATAAAAACATTGAGCTAAGGCCCCGATATGATTATTTTAAGTTTATTAGATTGTTGATTGATTCAGAATTTTTGGTTACCGATGGAGGGAGCAATCAAGAAGAAACTTCATATTTAGGCAAGCCTTGTTTAGTAATGAGGAAAACCACCGAAAGAAAAGAAGGAGTAGGAGCCAATGTTATTATTTCTGAGTATTCACCTAAAATAATCAAGAATTTTGTTAAAAATTATCCCAAGTTTGAGAAAAAAAATAAGAACTTAGGGGGTTCCCCTTCAAAAATTATTGTTGATAGAATAAAAAAGGACTTCTTATGACTGATAAAAGTGTTAAAAAATTCTATGAAAAATACCATGCTGGAGGTATAGAGAATCCGGTGGCTGATTTTATGCAAAAAGAAAGATGCCAAGTTTTAAGAAATTTTCTCAAAGAGGAGAATGGCAATATTTTGGTTGTTGGCTGTGGTTCTTGGCAAGAAATGAGTATTATTAATTCCAAGGCAAAAGCAATGGGAATTGATATTTCCAAGGTAGTAATTGAAAAGGCAAAAAAACAGTTTCCTCAATTTAATTTTAAAGTGGCAGATGCAACAAATCTTCCTTTTAAAGATGAAGAATTTGATTGCGTCATTTGTAGCGAAGTAATAGAGCACATAAAAAATAGGAGTAAGGCTTTGTCTGAAATTAATAGGGTTCTTAAAAAAAATGGAACTTTTATAATCACTACGCCCAATTGGTGGAGCTGGTATGGCCTTGTTAGATTAATTGCTGAAAAATTATTTTCTAAGCCTTTTACTTCCGGTGATCAGCCGATAGATAATTGGGCAACTCCGATCTCTTTAAGAAAAGAAATTAAAGATACTAATTTTAAGATTATTTCTTTTCGAGGGATATGGTATTATCCACCGTTTGGTAAGGGAAAGAGGCAAATACCCTATCAAATAACCATGCCCTTCGTGAAAATTTTTTACCCCCTTGATTATCTTTTAGGGAATATTTTACCTTGGTTTGGGCATATGATATTAATAAGATCAGAAAAAAAATCATGAAAATAAGCGTAGTTATTCCAGTTTATAACGAAGAGGCCATGATTTCTTCCTGTTTAGACTCTTTGATAAATCAAAATTATCCTAAAGAAAATTATGAAATAGTTGTGGTTAATGATGGATCTACTGACTCTACCCTAAGAGTAATAAAGAAAGAAATAAAAAAAGCCAAAAAACTAGGAATAGAGCTTCGTTGTATTGATTTAGAAAAAAATAGCGGTAGAATTATTGCTAGGGAAACAGGGGCAAAGAAAGCAAAATTTAACAATTTGTTATTTATAGATTCTCGTTGTCAGGCAGACAAAAATCTTTTGGCAGAAATTAAAAAGATTGATTATCAACCTATTGTTGGTAATGCTCTTATAGATAAAAATAAAAGCATTTTTGATTATTTTTCTTGGATGTTTAGAAAAAAGCTGTATTATCCTTATTTTGGAGAAAGTTTCGAGCCTGTTTATATTTCTAAAAATAATTTTGACAAAATACCCAAAGGTACGGGAGTATTTTTTTGTGATAAAAACCTCTTTTTAGACTCTCAACCTAAAGAGAAAAATAAAAACGTTTCTGACGACACAAAACTATTACGCAATATTGTTGAGAAGAAAAAAATTTTAAGACATCCCCTTCCAAAAATTATTTATATTTCAAGAAATTCTATAGGTAGCGTTATTAAGCATACATATAACAGAGGGCCTAAGTTTGTTGATTATTATCTAAGCCCGGGCAAGAAAAATTTTTGGTTATTTATTTTTTTTCCAATAATATTTTTTATTGTTTTGATATTTTTATTTATATTGTTTCCTATTTATATAAAAAACTTAATTTACATTCTTTTAATCTTGTTATTTTTCGCTTCTTTATTTATCGCTGATAGTCTAAAGGGTTTTTTTATTTCTATAATTATGATTCCTACTTTTTCTGTACCTTTTTTTATTGGCATTTTAAAAGGTATTTTTGTGAAGCTAAATAATAAATGAAGAAACAAAGTAAGTTTTTACATAAAGTTTTTGGACTTCACACTGCTGAATGTCTAATTTTCTTAGTTAGTTTTTTAATTTTATCGGTAATTTCTTATGAAATATTGAAATATGGAGCCACAACAGCTCCAGATTTTTTGCAAAATGTGTTTTTTTCTGATTTGTTTTCGGAGAAAAAAACACTTCTTTATTGCAACGAGCTGAACGAAGAAATCTTTCCTATTTTTGGAGGAAGAGGATTCAGGCTAACAGTAAATAAAGAATGTTTATCGCATGGAAGCATGCACGGTTTTATTATTATTCTTGGTTTGGCCAAAATTATTTGGAAAGATTCTTTTTATTTTGTAGTTCCCTTTTTTGCCAGTTTAGCTTTGATATTTTTTTATAAGATATGTAACTTTTTCTTTTCAAAAAAACTATCTTTAGCTGGAGCGATTATTTTGTTTTTTTTTCCACCCTTTTTCTTTTTCAGCACACTTCTTTTTAATAATATTCCTGCCACTTCTCTATTTTTGGCTGTAGTCTATTTCTTGATTAAGGGAGCCGAAGAAGATCAAAAGTGGTACTTCTATTCTTCTGCTTTTGCTGGGGCAATGATTTGGGTAAGATATGATTATTTTTTATTTGTTGCACCAATAATATTTTTTCTATTTAAGAAAGTTATCAATAAGTCTTTAAGTTTGAAGAAATTATCATACATATCTTTGCCGTTTCTTCTATTTTTAGTATTCCTTGGTTTAACGAATATAAACCTATATGGAGATTTATTCGGCTATAAAGGGGGAGATTTTTCTTCTTTAGCAAATTTTCCGACTGATTATTCTGCAGGTATTAACACAATAAAAATATTGTCATTTTTACCACCTATTAGTGGAAGTGTGTTTTTTACAAATTTTTATAGATATATAGTACAAGACAAAGAGATTATTTTAGCTTTTTTTATTTTTTCTATGTTCTATGTTTTTATTAATTCTAGCAGGAATGAGAATTCAAAGAAAGATAAACTAAAGTCTTTTTCGTTGCTCTTTTTATCTTTTATTATAATTCCGATTTTCTTTTATTGTTCTTCTGTTTGGTCAGGCTTCAAAGAGCCGCAAAGTGTTGTGGCCAATAGTTATAGCAGATATCTCTTGCCGACATATACTTTTATAATTTTTTTCTTACTCACTACCTTAGACAGATTCAAATCTTATATTAAAATTTTATTTTTTATTTTTTATTTTTTATGGAGTTTAAACATATCTTTTTTTTCTCCGGGAGGAATTGTTGATCATATTGAAGCACAGAAAAGATTTTCAGAAATAAAAATAAATTATTTAGAAAATATTCCAGAAGAAAACGCTGTTGTTTTTACTATATTTTGTGATAAATATATTTTTCCGGACAGAACAACAGCAATTTATAATAGTTTTAAAAAGGATGAAATTGAAGAAAATACGATTTTTGCTATTAATAAGCTTTTTAAAAAAAAAATTCCAATTTATTTTATAAAAAATGAAGGCATTTTTTTCGGCGATAATTTTTTCAAAAAAAATCTATTCAGAGTAATAGAAATTAATGACTCTTTAGTTAAAATAGAAGAGATGAAGTAACATATTCTTATGAAAGAAAAAAGTTTTTCTAAAAAAATTATTTTATTAATAACGATGGTTCTTTTTTTTATTTATATTTTTATAAATTTTGATGATTTTAAGCAAATTAGGATTTATAATTTTTGGCTTTTTTTGCCGCTTTTAGTTTCTTCTGTCTTATTGCTAATAACTAATGGGATAGTCCTTAGAGAAGTAGTTTTGCCATTTGGCATAAAGTTATCAGCAAAAGAATGGTTTGGCCTATCGGTGATCACTGCTACTGGCAATCTTTTAACCCCTTTTCAAGGAGGAACAATAACAAGAGCTTTTTATTTGAATTCAAGACACAAATTATCTTATTCTAACTTCTTGAGTGCTCTTTCTGGAATTTATATTATTGTTTTTTGGCTTAATTCTCTAGTGGCACTTATTTCAATCCTGTTAGTAAATTACTTTTATGCTGCTTTTAACTGGTTAGTTTTTATAACATTTTTAATTATTTTTTTGACCCTTTCTTTTGTTATTGTTTTCTCTCCAAAAATAAAAAGAACATTTAAATTAGAGATCTTAAACAAGATTGTAAGGGTTGTTAATGGTTGGTTAGTAATAAAGAAGAATAAGAGAAGCGTGCTGTTTGTTGCGCTAATCTCTTTTATTAATGTTTTATTAATATCTGTTTCTTCATTTTTAGAGTTTCGAGCAATTGGTGTAGAAATTAGTTTTATTAAATCACTTTTTGTTTCTATTGTTTCAGCCTTATCCTTATTTATTAGTTTAACACCAGGATCGATAGGAGTAAGAGAAGCTTTTATGGCTTTTACCTCTAATGTGGTAGGTGTTTCTTCCACTAAAGCTATTACCGTCAGTATTTTAGACCGTATAGTATCTCTGATTCCATTGCTGTTTCTGGCACCAGTGTTTAGTAAAAAATTATTCGGAGTTTTTTCTTTAGGCAAAAAGAGCAATAAACATTAAGCTTTTATTATGTAAGTATAATTTATGAAAATTATAAAAAAATTAAGAAATTCTGCAGTTACTAGTTACGAAAAAAATATCTTGGATTTTACCGAAAGAAATAATAATCATAGATTTCTCGATTGTGGTTGTGATGACGGTAAGTGGACGAAGAAAGTAATTAATAAGGGTAACTTCTCTCCTGAGAATTCTTATGGAATTGAAATTATTAAAAATCGTGCTCTTGCTGCTAGAAAAAGAGGCATCAAGGTAAGATTATGCGATCTCAATCGCAACTTACCTTATAAAGATAATTTTTTTGATCTCGTACACGCCAATCAAGTTATTGAACACCTATATGATACTAATCATTTTTTATCTGAAATTTACAGAGTAACTAAAAAAGGTGGGTATATTATAATTTGCACAGAAAATTTATCTAGTTGGCATAATATTTTTTCTTTATTTTTTGGATTTCAACCTTTTTCTTTAACAAATGTCTCTTCAAAATTTTTTGGAATAGGCAACCCCCTATCTCCTCATTATAGAGAGGCAATGAAAAAGCCAAATACCTGGCAGCATATTAGGGTTTTTGCGTATCGTGGTCTTGTGGAGCACATTCAAGAAGCAGGGTTTAAGATAGAATCAATAAAAGGTTCCGGGTATTATCCTATTAATATTTTAAGTAAAATTGATCCTAGACATAGTGCTTTTTTGACAGTAAAAGGAAGAAAATTATGAAATTTAGTCTCAAAAAATTTTTTCTTTTTTTCTTCGTTTGGGCGTTGTTTATTTTCAATATTTGGATTATTAATCGGGGTTCTGGATTTACCGTGCCTCGAGAAATGCTTTTTAGAAATTATGCTGATTTAAAACTGCCTATCTTGGTTTTTCCCTTGGTCTTATTGGTTTTTTATTTTTTAGGAAAATATTTATTTAAATTTTTCAAAAAAGTTAAACCAAAAATCAGAGTAGCTATAGTTTTTGGATTAGGTTTAGTTTCAGCTCTTAGCCTATTTGGGACCGTTCAGACTAATCCGGATATGGGCCGATACCAAGTAGAAGCCAAATATTTAGTCAATAACGGTATAACAAGTTTTTTTAAAGATTGGGGTGTTTTTTATTGTCCAATAGATTTCCCGGTTATACCTTTCTTCTATGGAATGGCTTACAAAATTTTCGGTGAAGGAGAATTGGCCGTATTTTTGGTAAATTTATTTTTCTTGAGTGGTGTTTTATTTTTTACCTATAAAATTGCCAAAAGGTTTTTTGATAAAAAAACTGCTATAGTTTCGGTAATTTTATTATCGACTACTCCTTTTTTTCTTACTCAGACGCCCTTGTTTTTGGTTGACATTGGCCAGACATTTTTCTTGGTTTTGAGTATTTATTTACTTTTGAAAAACTTTGAGAAAAATTCTCTTTGGTTATCGTTTTTAACGGCTATTATTATTTCCTTGGCTTCTCTTACCAAAGGCCATGCAATTTTGTTTTTAATACCGGTTTTTATTTTTTCTTTAATAAAAACTTTTTATGGTAATAAGGAAGCCAATTTCAAAAAAAACTTTTTTGTTACTTGGGGAATGGCTGTTATTTTAGATCTATTAGTGGTTTTCTTTAAGAAAGATTGGTTTTTTAATTGGATATTTAAAGCTATGCCAGTTGAAAGTTTTGTCGCCTCTTTAGCCCCCTTGATCATCATTGGGGCTATTTTAATAACAAGCCTAGCAATTCTTCTTAAGAATGAAGAAGCGTTGGTTAATTTTAGAAAAAAAATACCGGCCAAATATTCACTAATTATTTTCTATGTCCTTTTTGCTCTTTTATTTATTTTTGGCGGCTCAAAAGCCTTTTATTTAAGAACCCCGATACCGGCCATGAATATTATTGTGGCCTGTCTTTTTTATCTTTCCCCCTTGTTTATTTATAAACAACGTTCTGGCGAAGGATTATTCCTACTTTTTTGGGCTCTAATTCCCCTCTTCATTCCCAACACTATGTTCAAGTATCAGCTACCCGCTTATCCGGCAATGTTAATCTTAGCTTCGTTTTCCTTATCCTCAATCTTCAAAACTAACAAAAAGTTATGGCAGTCTTTAGCGATAATTTTAGCTTTTTCGACGACAATTACCTATGGTTTTTTCTTGCCGATGATTAATACCCATGTAAAAAATAATTTTAGAAACGCCGTCCGTTATGCTGATGAAAAAAATCCTAATCAAATAGTTTTGCTATTTTTCCCTATTGGCGATTATGGTCAAACTTTGTTAAAGTCGCTTGATAAAAATCTTTGTTCAAATCCTTTAACCGTTCTTGACCTGTGTCCTGCGCCACCAAGCTTAGTAGACATTATGGATTATTATTCAGACAGCGACATTGTTTATATGACTAACGAAAATTTTATTGAAGAAATAAAAACAGGCAACATTCCTGACATGCTATTTTTGGCGATGCACATGGATGTGCCTACAGAAATAGACAAAGAAATCCAGGCGATCTTAGACAATTATTATCAAGAAGGCCCTCTATTTGATCAAGCCAAAGGTTCGGGGATTTGGCGAGTAAAGATTAAAACTTTCTATCGGTTAGGGCAATAACGCTTCCTAAAACCACCACCGCTACCAAAAAAACATTATTAATGGCCGCCAAAGAGGCAAAATCGGGCAATTTAAAATCGGTATATTGCCCGACCAACTTATCAATCTGGATTAAAATCGCCAGCGAAAGATAAAGAATTAAGAAAAGCGAAAATTCTTTTTCCACCGCTTTTAAAAAACCGGCCTTGTTTTTTTGCGCCCAGAAAAAAATATTTACCTCCCCAAAAAGAAAAAGAAAGAAAAAGGCAATAAGGGAAATTTCTTCCTTAAAATTAACACTAATTTTGGTGTACATATTTTTTAAAATCGCCTGCCAATCCTCTTTTAAATTATCCCGCCGGTAAACATAGCGGGAATAAAGATAAGGATGGCCGCGCTTATCGGCGCTAAGAAAAAGATAAAGATTTTTTTCTCCGGGCGCTATCTTTTGTCTCCCCTCAAGCTCAACCACATAGGTTTTGCCCTCCGAATCTTCAATAACCGGAAAGCCAAAAGGGAAAAGAGCGGCCGGCGCGGCTTGTTCAAAATAATAGGGGTTTTCGTAGAACCATTCATCAGCGCCCTTTTCTTTAATTCTGAAAACAATTTCCGCCGGCTTGGCAATAACTTCTTCCGCTGCCTCTTCTTCCGGCAAAATTTCTTTCCCCTCATTTTCTTCAACCGCTTTTTCTATTTCTTCTTCCCCTTCCAGCGGGACCATTTCAACAACTTCCCCTTCCTCGTTAAGGCCTAAGGTTTCCTCTTTAACCGCCAGAAGGATGCCCACCGTGCCCAAATTATTCGAATCGGCTCTAAATTCTTGGCTAATAACTTTTCCTTCCACCAAAGGGACTTCCCGGTCCGTCTTAAAGCCTTGCGGATGGTTTTCGTAAACCAAAGGCGAGCCATACTGGAAAATGGCATATCCAATAGTAAAGGTTAAGATTAAAAGAATATTGGCGCCGGTTAAGAGAAAAAATTTCTTTTTGGCTGCCGGATGGGGGAGAAGGAAATTAAAAAAAGCCGCAATTTGCCGGCCGTTTAAAAAAATCGTAAAAATAACCAGCCAAAGGGCAATGCGGTTAAGCTCCCGCCGGTTGAGGTTTAAGGAAAGTGAGAAAAGGGATGCCAGCCACACAAAAAGCGTTAGGAGAAGAAAAGAAAATATGAAAGCGTTAAAGAAGTGGCGGAATTTTGGGAAAAAATAAGAAAAGCGTTCGGGAAATTTCATAGGTTGACAAAATTATCTATTTCCTGTATATTATAACTAACTCGCCCCCGATGCATGCATCGGGGGGATTTTTTTGGCTAAATTTTTATCAAAAAATCTTCCCTATCCCCAACAGCCAACTTCTTTATATCTCTTCTCCTGTTCCTTTTTAGCCCTTGGTTTTTATCGAAGCAAATCAAATAAACAGGATAATGATAAGAAAAACGATAGGGAATTCTATTCTCTAAGGCAATAATGCTTATTTCCTTACCAAGATTTTGAGCGATTTTTAGGGCGTGCATAAAGTCGGCATCACCCGACCATAAAAAAAGCTTTTCAAACTTATTCCTGTGACTAAAATCAGCAATATCTACCGCAAGTTTAACATCAACTTCTTTTTCTTTCCCGCTGGTTTTCGAACGATATCCTTTAAAAAAGGTTAAGTTTTTAACCGACTTAACATTACGATAGAAGAGGGCTTCATTTTTAAGATAAGCTTTTTCTTTTTTAGTAGGATTTGAGGTTTTTGGCGAATAAGAAGCATAAAAATAAATATGGCTAAAGGATGTTTTTATGCTTCTTTCTAAGAATGCTATCAGGCATTTAAAATTAAGGTATTTTTTAGGACCAAAAAGTTGATATTGACCAGCATAAAGGTTCGTGCCGTCAACAAAAAGAATTGTTCTTTTTTCCATTGGTTTTTATTATAACGCAAGTTGGAGGCGAGCTGAAAAGAAGCATCAAGTATTAAATATTATGTATTAAGTATAAAAAAACAAGTTTTACACCTTATGGGTTGGTTTTCCCGCCACAAGAACAACAAACTACCCAGGACGACGAATTATATCCCAGCCACGTAATACGTAAAAAGTAATTGGCAGAATTGATTTTTTTAATTATGAATTACTGATTACCAGTCACTATTTTTACTTTTGCTCTAACTCCCCGGGGTCGCGGATAGTGAAGGGAAGGCGGTTGCTTTCCCGGCCGTTATCTTTTTGAACATACAGGCTGCCACTGAAAAAACGGGACGGGTGGGGCTGAACGGCAATAATTTTTTCCTCTCCCCATTCTTTAATTTGAAATTCAAAGTCGTCAACCAAAACTTTACCCGGCTGCCAGGCAGACCCAAAATTTTTGCCGTCAATAATAATTTCCATTCCCACTATTGACCAGTCGATCTCTTTTGGCTCGCCTGTTGTGGCCCAAGAAGAAAAAACGCGATAAATTTTCGGCTCCTCTTGAAGGCGCTGGTAAAAATCTGTATAAGCACGGTTAACAAGCAAAACAACAAACAAGGCCGCTAAAAAAACCGGCCAAAATTTGGCGCCAGCTTTTTGCGCCCGACGAGAAAAATAATTAACCAAGAAAAAAATTAAGAAAACCGCCAAAAATAAAAAAGTTTTTTGCAAAGAAGAGATATATTTTAAAATCAAAAACTTTTCTGTCAAAAGATACTCCGCCGGAATAACTAAAAGAAGGTAAAGAATAATGGTTTGGGAAGCAATAAGAAGAGCCGGCAGAAGAAATTTTTTATCAAAAGAAGGCATAAAATAAGTATAACACTAAGCAAAAAGACCCGTAACAGTAGGCGCAAAACGCTAAAAGCAGAAACCAAAATCTAGTCCCGCCATAGCTGGCCAATTTTAACCTTTCTGTCAGCTTCTTTCTACCCGACTGCCAACCCTAAATCCCCTTATTTTTTCGATCGTCCCACCGGGGAGCTCTAAAACATAGCGCGCTGGTTTTGGGGGCCGGTAAACAGGCAATTCTGCCTCGCTTCTTGCTCCTTGCGGTTGGGCAAAGGCGACAAAATAAATTACCTGCCAATTTTTATCAAGCCAAATGATGTCTAAGGGGATAAGGGTGTCTTTCATCCAAAAAGAGTGATGCCCATCGCTTTCAAAGATAAAAAGCATTCCGCATTGAGGGCAAAGATCGGCTCTCCTCCCTAAACCTTTTGCCCGCGCCGCCGGGCTTTTGGCAATTTCCGCCTCAAATTCGACGTTTTCAATTAAAAGCCTGATTTTTTCGCCGTCTTCGAAAAGGCCGGCTTCTTCCGGCAGAAAAGCAGGCTGGTTCTTTTTTGGGAGAACTACCGTTATAACCCCTGCAATGGCTGCTAAAACCGAGAAAACAAGAAGAATGCTTTTTTTCTCCATGACAAGATATCGTCTTTCCCTTTATAATAGTAAATATTATCGGTATAAGTCAATAAATTTATGGCCGCAGGGCAAATTAGAAACGGGGGGAACGGGAAAAATCATTCCAAAAACTAACTTTGGTCGGGGAAGTAAAAGTTAGGGCGCAGGAAAAAAGGATGTGGCAAAATTTTTGGGAGAAACAGAAAAGAATCAGGAAGAAATTAAAAGTATTGCCGGAAACAGGCAAAATTTCTGGCATTTTTTTTGGGTAAATTCTCGCCGGGTGCTGCTCTTCGCTGGAAACACCGGAAAAACTAATCGAAGCCTTAATCAAGCGGGGGGCAATTTTCGGGGCAATAATCCCAAAGTCAATCGCCTCTTTATTCTCGCGGTTCATTTGATTAAGAAAGAAAATATAAAATGAGTTATAATATGGAGTCTATTTAAAAATACTATGGGATGGAAGGAGTATTACCAAATTTCTCCAGAGTCTTACTTTTGCCGTTTTGGCCATGAATTGCTCAAAAGAGTTTTGGGGGAATCATCCCATTCACCCTTAGCCCAAAAGGAAAGTTTAAGATTAGTTTTGGGCGGTTTTTCTCCTCACAGCTCGACCGCTGCTGCCTTTATTGAAAGTTGCCGTTCTCTTCGGCCAAAAAGTAAGGATGAGATTTTTCTTCTTGATCTTAACCGCCAGCCGTTTGAAATTTCTATCCCCCCTTCCTCACGGGGAGGGGAAAATCCAGTTTGCCTCCAGGCTGACTTAGCCGAAATGCCCTTTCCGCCTGGGAGTTTAGACTGTATTTGGCTTGATGGCACCACTAATTTTATGGATGATGAAAAATTGGCTTGTTTTGGCAAGGAAGCCGAGCGGACTTTAAATAAAGAAGGAATCGTTATCAGTATTTTTCCCGAACCGTTGGTGTCGTTTTTGCCTTTTTTCCGTTCTGTCTATGAATCCCGCCTTAACCGTACTCGTGTTTACCCCCGTTCTGCCAAGGCCACTCTTGGTCATTTAAGAGACTTAAAACTAATTTGTCACTTGGAAGCAAAAAGAGAAACAGCGTTATTCTTTTCCAGAAAAGATAGTCCTTATGAACCCTTTTCCGGCCGTCCTTTTGCCCTGGAAGCACTTGATGAAAATTTTATACCTTAGAGGTGAATTTATATTTACACCTCTGGCATTAATCTCAAAAAATTGTTCTAATTGTTCTCATTATTATAATTGACTTAAAAAACACCCAAAACATAAATTCCCAAAAAATAAATTTAAAGATCATTTGGTCCGCCAGCCCCGCACCATTTTGGTACAGGGCCAGCCGGCGGATTGGGATTTTAATCTTGGGATTTCTTAATCTTGGGATTTCTTTAGAATAATTAGGTCAATTAGAATAATTAGAATAATTTATCCTGAATTAAATATTATTTGCGACGGGTTTAGGATGGCAAATGATGTCACCGCCGCATAAGGAAGATACAAAAGGTCAATGCTATAATAACTTTATGAGTGAATTAGAAAGACGATGCCGTTTTCCCGGAGTGGATCGTGGCGACGGCAAAGAGGGTGGGGAAAAAAAGGATTATTACTTAATCCCCGAGGGAACCGTGGTTTGGCCACAAAAAGGGGGGGAGATTATTGACCGCTATCGCGGGGCGCTAACAGCAGATGTTTTAGCCACTCCTCTTTTAGTAGCAGAAGGCGAAGAAAATAAAAGGCATAAAAGGCAGAAGAGAAAAGGGGAATTGCTGCTGTGGGTGTTGGCGGGAACGGCCAAAGAAATGGCCGATGGCTCGCTGGTGGTAGTAAAAAACAATGCCACTTTATACCTTGATCGTCGCTATTGGCAAATTGAGCCGGGAAGTGTTATCGCCACCGGCTCAAAAAAAGAAAATAATATTAAAAAAATTTAATAATAGATGATTATTGGCGTTGACGGCAACGAAGCCAATTCGGAAAAAAGAGTCGGAGTGGGGCAATACTCCTTAGCCCTTCTTTCTTTTTGGCAAAAATGGGCAGATGAGGAAAATCAATTTAGGATTTATCTTCATCGCCTGCCTCAAAAAGACCTGCCTGCCCCAACTCCTTATTTTTCCTATCTTTCCTTTGGCCCCCAAAGATTTTGGACACAATTCGCCCTTCCGGCCAAACTTTATCTTCAGAAAGAAAAACCAGCTGTTTTTTTCTCCCCGGCCCACTATTCCCCCCGTTTTTCGCCCCTTCCTACCGTTTTAACCATCCATGATCTGGCCTTTTTCTATTATCCTAAAGAATTTAAAACCCGCGATCTTTGGCAGCTAAAACGTTGGACCGCTTATTCGGTAAAAAAAGCCCAAAAAGTAATCGCCGTTTCCCAAAATTCCAAAAAAGATCTAATCCGCTTTTATCATTTGCCGGAAGAAAAAATTAAAGTTGTTTATAATGGCTATGATCAACAAAGATTTTCTTTCCCGCAGAACAAGCGAGAAATTGGGCGAGTACGGAGAAAATATCAAACCGGCGCCGATTATCTTCTTTATGTTGGCACTCTTCAGCCGCGAAAGAACATTATCAGCCTTATCAAAGCCTTTCCTTTTATTTTAAACCAAGACCAGCGCCGCCGGAAAACCTTAAAACTGGTTATTGCCGGCAAAAAAGGCTGGCTTTATGAAAATCTATTCGCAACAGTTCGGGAATTAAAATTAACCCCAAAAGTAATTTTTACCGATTTTGTTCCCGATGAGGATTTGCCTTATCTTTTAGGCGGCGCAAGGCTTTTTATTCTCCCTTCTTTATATGAAGGCTTCGGCTTAACCGCCCTGGAGGCAATGGCCTGCGGCGCGCCGGTTCTGGTTTCCAAAAATTCATCATTACCGGAGGTAGTAGGGAAAGCGGGTATTTACCTTGAAAACCCGGAAGACTTAACAGAAATCAGCCAAAAGGTAGGCCAAATCCTTGATAACCGCGACCTGGCAGAAACTCTCCGCGAAAAAGGCTTAAAACAAGCGCAAAAATTTTCTTGGGAAAAATGCGCCCACGAGACTCTTACGGTTATCCAAAGCTCAATGTAGCTGCTTTTCTCACCTTAATTTAGAGTTAAACTTAATTATTTAAATTCAAAAGTCAAAAGGCAAAATTCAAAATTTCAAGTTAAAATTAAAAATTTTAAATTTTGAATTGTAATTTTAACTTTTTACTTTTAAATTTTGACTTTTCTATTTGGTGGATAGATTGAAAACTGCTTGCAAAATTAGATGATTGTTTCTAAGCTCCTGAGGATTTCTCTTGCTGTTTTTTGCCACGAAAACTTTTCGGTCTGGAGAAAACCCTTTTTAGTCATTTGGGCCCTTAATTTAGGATCTCTGGCCACTTTCTCCATCGCCTTTTCTATTTCTTCCGTTTCATTGGGATTTACCAGAATCGCCGCCTCGCCAGCCGCTTCGGGAAGACTGGAAACATTGCTGGTGATAACCGGCGCCCCACAAGCCATGGCCTCCAAAACCGGCAAACCAAAACCCTCGTAAAGAGAAGGATAAACAAAACAAAACGAGCCGGCATAAAGAGGCGGCAAGTCCTCGTCGGGTACATAGCCTAAGAGTTTTAAATTTTTATTTTCCGATCCCAACTCCTGCTCCCCCCAACCGGTCTTGCCGGCAACGGCCAATTGCCATTTTCCTTTATTCTCTAGGCCTTCAAAAGCCTCAACAAGACGGGGCAAGTTTTTGCGCGGTTCCCGTGTTCCTACTGCCAAAAAATAATCACCAAGCCCATATTTTTTCTTCACCGCTTTTATTTTTTCCTCATCTTGCGGGCAAAAACGAGTATGGTCTACTCCGGGATAAATTACCTTAATTCTTTCTTTATCAAGGCCAATAATTCTTTCTAAGTCGCGCGCCGTGCTTTGGGAGCTTGAAAAAACCAAATCAGCCTCTTTTTTAATCCATCTCATCCGATTCTTTTGGGCGTTAACAATTTTATCAGGCAAGGTTTCCGGATATCGCCAGGCCACCAAGTCATGAACAGCGGTAACCAGTTTAGCTTTTTCCGCCGGCGGCTGCGTCCAGTCGGAGGCAAAAAAAATATCTACTTTGCCCACAACTGTTTCCACCGGTAAAAGGTGAATCTTATTCCAAAGCCAGTCTAAAAAAGTGGGAGGGTAGGGGGCAACTTTGGCTTTCACCCGTTGAGGGTATTTTTTTTGCAAGCCCTTTAAAAAACCCACCAGCGCCTCTTTTTGGCGTAAGGAACCGCCGAAAAGAAGATAGCGATTCTTTCGGTCAAGCGCTAAAAGATTTTCCGCTAAATTTTTAGCGTAAACGCTGGCGCCCGTGCCGTAAACAATTTGGGAGATGTCGATAGCAATAGTCACGGGAAAAGAATAGCTAAATTGCGTAGAAAATTCAAAATGCAAAAGTCAAAATGTAAAATTGCAAGCTAAAAGTTAAAAGTTTTTTACTCCACTTTTTAATTTTAACTTGTACTTTTGACTTTTAAATTTTAACTTTTGAATTTCCTGCGAGGGGAAAATATATAATCAGCAAATAATATAAAGAGCAGGGAGAACCCGTAATCGCTTTCTTCTATTCTATCATTTTGTGTTAAAATTATTCTAGATGGCTAAAAAGCTTTCCTCCCTTTCGATTTTTTTTCCTTTTTATAACGAGGAGGCCAATATTGCCGCCCAAACACGGGAAGCCTTAAAAATTGCCCCTCTTTTTGCCCGAAAGTGGGAAATTATTTTGGTTAACGACGGTTCGGCCGATAAAACCGGCGAAATTGCCCAAGAATTAGCCAAAAAATATCCCGAGGTGCGTGCTATTAGCCATCGGCAAAATAAAGGTTATGGCGCCGCCATTAAAAGCGGCCTTAAAAATTGCCGCTACGATTGGATTTTCTTCTCCGATGGCGACCGCCAATTTAATTTAAAAGAATTAGAAAAATTGGTTGAAAAAAACGACCAAGCGGATTTGATTATCGGCTATCGGCAAAAACGAGCCGATTCTTTTATCCGCCTTGCCAACGCCAAGCTTTTTAATTTTTTAATCAGAATCCTTTTCGGCTTAAAAGTAAAAGATATTGACTGCGCCTTCAAATTAATCAAAAAAGAAGTGATCGAAAATATCTGGCCGCTTAAATCAGATGGCGCCTTAGTCTCCAGCGAGCTTTTGATTAAAGCCCGAAAAAAAGGTTATAAAATTATCGAAGTACCGGTGAGCCATCGGCCGCGTCAGGCCGGTAAGCAAACCGGCGCCAATCCTCGCGTTATTTTTAAAGCTTTTTATGATATTGCCGCTCTCTGGAAAGAATTAAAATGATTAATCTTACTGACAAAACCGGCCAAAGATTAACTTTCTCTCAAGCCGCCAAAAAAGGATGGGGGAGAATAAGGGCTATTTTTTTAGATTTTGAGTTGATGATCTTGCGATGGACAGGCCACATTCCTTCGCATATTTTCCGAAAAACTATTTATCGGCTGGCGGGAATAAAAATAGGCAAGGGATCCGCTATTCACATGTGGGCTAATTTCTTCCAAACCCGTAATATCGCTGTCGGCGAAGACACGATTATTGGCGATCATTGTTTTTTAGACGGCCGGGCTCCTTTAAAAATCGGTAGCCACACCGCCATCGCCTCCCAAGTTTTGATTTATAATTCCGAGCATAATCTCCATGATTCCCATTTTGTCGCTATTGAAGAGCCGGTAGAAATTGGCGATTATGTTTTTATCGGCGCCCGGGCGATTATTTTACCGGGAGTCAAAGTTGGTAACGGGGCGGTGGTGGCCGCTGGGGCAGTGGTGACCAAAGATGTGCCGGAAAAAACTATTGTCGGTGGCGTGCCAGCCCGGGAAATCGGCAAAAGAGAAATAAAGACCTTAAACTACCGCCTTGGCAGAGCGAGGCTGTTCCAGTAAGTTTAAAAAAGCACACCAGATTAAACAGGATGTTTACAGGATAAAACAGGTTTAAAAATTATTCTAATTGTTTTAATTGTTCTAATTCACCTAAAGAATACCCAAAACTTTAATCTCCAAAACTAATTAACTAAAAATAATCTGCCCTAGGAGGAGAGTATTTTTGGGATTTATTTAGAACAATTAGGTTAATTAGAATAATTAGAATAATTTACAAATGGCATTGGCAGCAGAGGATTAATAACAAGAGGCGTAAATAGTCCGCCCGAGGCGGATCCGCCGTATTAGGCGAAGAAACCAACCTCTAAGGTGTAATTTAAAAATGAAAAAACTTTCTTTTTTTAAAAACTGGCCTCAATGGAAAAAAATTATCTATAGCCTGATTTTTTTGATAAGTCTTTTTTATCTTCTTCTTCCCGCTCCCCCCGTCCCTCAATTAGGCCAAAATTTTCCTTTTGAAAAAGGTTTTATCAGCCAAATGATGGGCGAGCCAGTGGCCACTTTTTATACCAACCAGGGTCAGGAGGAAGCCTTATCGTTTTTCCGAAAAAATTATTCTTTTAGTCCCTTTTTAAGCTTTCCCCTTTTTACCCAAAGAATTGATTATTTCCCCCAAGAAGCCAATGAGCTTATTAACGATATGCACGGCGCCAAAAACACCAGCTTTTTGGTCGAGCTTCGCCACCCCGGCCGGGAATCGCTCGTTATTAAAGGCTATGGAGAAACCAAACCGGAAGGAATGAGCCAAAAAGACCCCGGCAAAATAATTAGCTTTAAACCGGAGGACGGAAAAGAGTATCATCTGCAATTAACTCTTTACCAGATAAAAACGCCAATCGCAGCAAGGATTATTTTACTGATTCTTGTTTTTCTTTTAACACCCATCGTCTTTAGCTGGGTAAGAAAAACGATAAAAGAGATCGTGAGGGTTTTGCTAAAAAAACAAAAATCGCCAGATCGCAAAAGCAGGAAGCTCACGCTCAGTAAATTCAAAAGTTAAAATTCAAAATTCAAAAGTGCAATTCAAAAATTAAAAGTTTTTTTGCTTTACTTTTGAATTTTAACTTTTAACTTTTCTACGCCATTTATCCATGAAACCATCTCAGCCTCTTTTATCGATCATCATCGTTTCCTACAACACCCGCGAGCTTTTGGAGCAATGCCTTAACTCGGTTATCAACTCCCTCTCTTGTCATCCTGAATCCTCTTCCCGTCATCCTGACGAAAGTCAGGATCTGCCTTCTGCTGAAATTATTGTCGTTGATAATCATTCCCAGGATGATTCCGTGGAAATGCTTAAAAATTTAAAATTAAAACTTGAAAATTCAAAAAAAACTGAAAATTTAAAATTGAAAATTATTGTTAACAACGATAATTTAGGCTTTGCCAAAGCCAATAATCAGGGGATTAAAGAAAGCCGGGGAAAATATATCCTGCTTTTAAACTCTGATACGATTGTTAAGGACAAAGCCTTGGAAAAGATGGTTTCTTTTATGGAAGAAAAAAGAGAATTTGCCATTCTTGGCCCCAAGCTTCTTAATGCCGACGGCACTCCCCAACCATCATTAGGAAAATTTCCCACCCTAAAAGTAGTTACCGCCATGCTTTTTTTAGAACATTTTTTTCCCGCCTCGTTCTTGCGAGTCCGCTGGTCGCCTAAAAACGGCAGAGAAGGGGATTGGGTGATGGGAGCAGCTCTCCTTTTTCGGAGAGAAGTTTATGACAAAGTCGGCGGCCTTGACGAAAATCTCTTTATGTATATGGAAGAAGTGGAGTGGTGCTTTCGGGCTAAAAAGGCCGGTTTTTGCATCTATTTTTATCCGGAGGCAGAGATTATCCATCTTGGTCGCGGCAGTTCTAAAAGCGGCAAGAAAGAACCTATCTTACAAATTTTCCGGGGACTTATTTATTTTTACCAAAAACACCAACCCCCATGGCAGCAAAAAATTCTTCTTCTTTTGTTAAAATTAAAGGCTAATCTGAGTTTTTCTCTCGGCGTATTAACTGGCAATTCCTATCTTAGAAAAACTTATGGAGAGGCTAAAAAAATCATTTAACCAATTTTTAAACCATGCCCTGCCGGTGGCCGCGTTAGTTTTGCTAATTTTCATCCCTATTTATCCTAAATTTCCTGCCCTCGATATCCCCGGCACTTACGTCAAAATTCGTCTTGATGATTTTTTAGTGGCTGTGGCTCTTGCCTTAACTTTTTTGAAGTTTCTGCTTAATCGGCAAAAAGCTGCCAAGCCGGGCATAAACCGAGCGATTGCTCTTTACTGGTTGATAGGCGGCGTTTCTCTTCTGGGCGCCATCTTTTCTCTCCAAATGGTTTTTCCTCACCTGGCTCTTCTCCACTATCTGCGCCGAATTGAATATATGGGGCTTTTCTTTTTGGGATTTTTTGCCATCAGAGAAAAAAAAGAATTCAATATTTTTCTAAATGGTCTTTTTCTGGCTACTTTTTTTGTTTTTATCTATGGGTTAGGGCAAAAATTTTTCGGCTGGCCGGTGGTCTCCACCATGAACGAAGAGTTTTCCAAGGGAATGCTCTTGCGCCTTGATGTGTGGGCGCGCCTCAACAGCACTTTTGCCGGCCACTACGATTTGGCCGCTTTTCTTTCTCTGGTTTTACCGCTAATTTTGGCCTCCTTAATTAAAAGCAATTCCAAAAGAAAACAGGTGCTTTTAGGCTTTCTTTATCTTTTTTCTTATTACCTGCTTCTGAACACCGCCTCGCGGGTTTCCTTTGTTGCTTATCTAGCGGCTATTTTTTTCTTACTTCTCTTTCTGAATAAAAAATGGTTTATCCTTCCTGTGGTGGGGCTAAGCCTCATCGGCATGCTTTTTTCTGAAGATATTACCCAGCGCTTTGCCGCCACTATTAAAATCGAGGCGCCTCGCCTGGCCACCCGTTTGGAAAAAACCATTGACTCTTTTCTCCCCGAAAAATTATCAAAGCCTGCCCTCACTCCCACGCCTATCCTCCCGCCAACTCCTACCCTAACTCCATTGCCAGCTACTCTTACCCCTGCTGCCAAAATTACTCCGGGAGCCAGTAAGCTCCGGCCTACCCCCGTCCCCCAAAAAAGCGAAGAAGAATTTTGGCAAGAACAAAGAAGTGTTGAACTGGGAGTAGAACGCTCTGGCGGTATTCGCTTTGACTACGAATGGCCAAGGGCTCTTACCCGTTTCAAAAAAAGCCCTCTTTTGGGGACAGGTTTTTCCTCTCTTGGGCTGGCTACCGACAACGATTATCTGCGCGCCTTGGGAGAAACCGGCCTTTTAGGACTCTTATCTTTCCTCCTCATTTTCCTTGAGGGTTTAAAATTAATCTTAGAGAAAGGTCGGAAAAGCTGGCAAGCCAAAGCAATGGCTGCTTCCGCGCTTGCCATGCTGGCTAATGCCTGCTTTATTGATGTTTTTGAGGCCTCAAAAGTAGCCTATGTTTTTTGGCTTCTTTTAGGCTTAACCGTTGGTTATCTTAACCATGAAAATTCTCAAAATCTTTAAAAACGAGAAATTTTTGCTCGCCTTAATTTTTATTTTGGCATTTTCTCTGCGCCTTTATAAAATTGATAATCCGATTGCCGATTGGCATTCCTGGCGCCAAGCCGACACCGCCGCCGTCAGCCGCAATTTTATCAAATACAGCTTTAATCCCTTTTACCCACGCTTTGACGACCTTTCTTCAATTCCCTCCGGTAAAGAAAACCCCCAAGGATGGCGCTTTGTAGAATTTCCTGTTTTTAATCTCATCCACGCCGGCCTTTTTAAACTTTTCGACACTTTCAGCCTAGAAATTTGGGGCAGGCTAACCGCGGCGATTTCATCACTTTTTTCTCTCCTTTTTCTTTATCTTCTGGCAAAAATATTTTTCGGCAAGAAAACAGCCTTATTAACTGCCTTTTTCTTCGCCGCCTTGCCCTTTAATGTTTATTATTCGCGGGTGATTTTGCCCGAACCTCTTATGATCGCTTTTTCTCTGGGGACGCTTTATTTCTTTGTTAAATTTATTGAGGACAAAGAAATTATGGCCTGGCTAATTTCTTGTCTTTTGGGAATTTTAGCTCTGCTTGCCAAGCCTTACGCGGTTTTTATTATGGGCCTGCCGATGGCCTATTTGTCTTTAAGCCAACTCTTAAAGGAAAGAAAAGATAAAAAGGCATTAAAAAAAGATCTTCTCCTGACCATTTTATATGTGGTTTTTCTTTTTCTCCCTTTTCTCCTTTGGCGGGATTGGATGAAAAATTTTGCCGAGGGAATACCGGCCAATGAATGGCTTTTCAACGCCGGCAACATGCGTTTTAAGCCTGTCTGGTGGCGATGGCTCTTTTATGAAAGAATCGGCAAGCTCATCTTGGGAGCCTGGGGAACTACTTTTTTGATCTTAGGATTAATCTCTAAAAAAGATCGGCATGCCGATGCCTTCTTTTACTCTTTTCTGACGGGAGCTCTTTTATTCCTAGTTATTTTTGCGCGTGGCAATATCCAGCATGACTATTATCAGGCCTTAATTATCCCCGCTCTTTGCCTAGCTTTAGGCAGAGGCGCCAATCTCCTGTTGGCCAGCTTTGAAAAAAAATCTTATCCTTTTCTTCGCTATTGTCTCACTATTGTCTGCCTGCTTTTTACCCTTCTTTTCTCTTTTTTTGAGGTGCGGGGATACTATCAAATTAATAACCCCGCCATTATTGAGGCAGGAAAACGGGCAGACACGATCTTGCCAAAAGACGCTAAGGTGGTGGCTCCTTACGGCGGCGATACTGCTTTTTTGTATCAAACCAATCGCCCGGGCTGGCCGGCAATAACCGGTTCAATTGATGATATGATCAAACTCGGCGCCACCCACTATGTTTCTGTTAATTTTGACAAAGATACTAAACGGGTAATGGAAAAATATCCGGTTTTGGAAAAAACGGAAAAATACGTGATCGTTGAACTAAAATAAAAACTTAACAACCAGTAGCTTATAACCGTCAAGACGCAGCAAACAAATTCAAAATTCAAAAGTTAAAAGTCAAAATTTCAAGTAAAAAGTTAAAAGTTTTTTCGTTTTACTTTTGAATTTTAACTTGTAATTTTGAATTTTAAATTTTAACTTTTGACTTTTCTAGGCAGCTTAACCATTTAGAATAATAGAGCGATGAAGATCTTGATGATCACCCCCTATCTTCCCTATCCGCCTCTCTCTGGCGGGCAAACCCGCTCCTATAATCTAATCAGGTATCTTTCTAAAAATCACCAGATTACCCTCTTTTCTTTTATCCGCCAAAAAGAAGAAAACCAGCAAGTTAAAGTCTTAAGAAAATATTGCCAAAAAATAAGAACTTTTGATCGCGGTCCGGCTTGGTCAATTAAAAAAATCCTTTTTGCCGGTTTAACTCCTTATCCCTTTCTGGTTGCCAATTATTACTCTCGCCAGTTGCAAAAAGCTATCAAAGAAGAACTTAAAACAAACCGCTATGACTTAATTCATGTCGAGTGCTTTTACTTGATGCCCAATCTCAAAGGGCAAAAGAAAATCCCGGTTGTTTTGGTGGACCAAACCATTGAATACGAAGTTTACCGCCATGTGGCCAAAACCCTGCCCGCTCATCTTTTCTTTCTCAAGCCTTTTTATTATTTAGATGCCGCTAAAGTTTATTTCTGGGAAAAGCGCTTTTGGGAAAAAGCCGATCAAACAGCCGCCGTTTCCGAAGACGACAAAAAAGTTATTAAAAAACATCTCCCCAAATTAAGTGTGGCCGTGGTAGAAAATGGCGTTGACCCCGATCAATTTATTAAAAGAACTTACCGCCGCGCCAGTCAGCCAGCCGTTCTTTTTGGGGTCGCCAACTTTAAGTGGATACAAAATCGCGAGGCGGCAGAAATTCTGCTCAAAGAAATATGGCCCCAGATTAAAAAAAGAGTTAAAAATGCCCAGCTTTGGATTATTGGTCGCTACGCCCCGCTTTATTTCGGCAATTTTGATAACCATAAATTAGGAATAACGGTCAAGGAAGCCGAAAATGTTAATTATTTTTACCAAAAAGCCTGGCTTCTTTTGGCACCTATCAAAAGCGGCGGCGGCAGCCGAACAAAATTTTTTGAAGCCATGGCCGCCGGATTGCCGATAATTACCACCCCCGATGGCGCGGAAGGGCTAAGGGCCAAAAACAACCGTGAGATTATTATCGCTAAAAGCGATCAGGCCTTGGTCAAAAAAAGCCTTCTTTTGATCCGCAATAAAAAATTAGCTCAAAAAATCGGTAAAAATGGCCAAAAGCTAGTTTTAGCAAAATATACTTGGGGGAAAAGCGCCCAGGCGCTGGAGGAGGTTTACCAAAGAGTGGCGGAAAAACAGAAAGACAAAACCGCTCAGTAAATTCAAAAGTTAAAATTCAAAATTCAAAAGTGCAATTCAAAAATTAAAAGTTTTTTTGCTTTACTTTTGAATTTTAACTTGTAATTTTAACTTTTTCCGTCAGAGGCGCAGGCCAGAGGCCTGTCAGTCTCGGGCAGAGACCCGCCTTGGGCGGAAACTTTTCTACGCCATTTATCTATGAAACAGCCTCAGCCTCTTTTATCAATCATCATCGTCTCTTACAACACCCGCGAGCTTTTGGAGCAATGCCTTAACTCGGTTATCAACTCCCTCTCCCATCATTCTGACCCCATACCGAAACGGTACGGGGCTGACGAAAGTCAGGATCTGCCTTCTGCCTTAACGCAGATCCCGGATCCTGCCTCGCCGGCAGGCGGGCAAGTCCGGAATGACGGTCTCCAGCCTCATCATTCTAACCCCTCTTCTTCTCATCATGGCTCCTTTTCCCTTCATCCCGACTCTCTCTCTTGTCATCCTGAATCCTCTTCCCGTCATCCTGACGAAAGTCAGGATCTGCCTTCTGCTGAAATTATTGTCGTTGATAATCATTCCCAGGATGATTCCGTGGAAATGCTTAAAAATTTAAAATTAAAACTTGAAAATTCAAAAAAAACTGAAAATTTAAAATTGAAAATTATTGTTAACAACGATAATTTAGGCTTTGCCAAAGCCAATAACATCGGCATTAAAAAGAGTAGGGGAGAATACCTGCTTTTTTTAAACTCTGACACGATCGTCCCGCCAAAAACAATCTCCTTTATGCTTGATTTTATGAAAAAAAACCCTAAGATAGGAGTAGCTACTTGTCGGGTAGAGCTTACCGATGGTAAATTGGATGAGGCTTGCACCCGCGGTTTCCCCACCCCGTGGAATGCTTTTTGCCATTTTTCAGGTCTGGAAAAGCTTTTGCCCCATTCGCGCCTTTTTGCCGGTTATTATCTCGGCCATCTTGATCTTAACACCACCCACGAAATTGACAGTTGTGTCGGCGCTTTTATGCTCGTTCCCCGCCATGTTGGGGAAAAAATCGGTTGGTGGGATGAAGATTATTTCTGGTACGGCGAAGATATCGATTTCTGCTATCGGGTAAAAAAAGCCGGCTTCAAAGTCATGTTCGTACCAGAAGTGAAAATTATTCATTATAAGGGCGCTTCTTCGGGAATTAAAAAAACTAAAAGTAAGGCTGACCTTAAAACACGGGAAAAAGCCATGCTCGCCTCAACTCAGGCAATGCGTATTTTTTACCAAAAGCATTACCGCGGAAAATACCCTAAACTAATCGAGAAAACCGTCTTTTGGGGAATTAACATGATTGAGAAGGCAAGGGTAAGAAAGATAAAAAGACAAAAGGGGTAAAAAACGTAAAAACAATGGAAATTCAAAATTCAAAAGTCAAAAGTCAAAATTTCAAGTAAAAAGTTAAAAGTTTCGTCGCTCCACTTTTGAATTTTAACTTGTACTTTTGACTTTTGAATTTTAACTTTCTTATACATAATACTTAATACATGATACATAATACTAGTTCTTCCTTCCGTCTTGGCTTTGACGCCCGCATGTGGGGGCCAAAACATACCGGCATCGGTCGTTACGTGGAAAATTTAGTTGATCAGCTTATCATTCTTAAAAATCAAGGTAAACTTAAGGCCGAAATTATTCTCTTTGTGCGAAAGGGGGATTTAAAAGTAATGAGAAAAAAATATGGCAACCAGGTTTTTTACAAATTAGCTGACTTCTCTCATTACAGCCTCAAAGAACAGCTTTTTTTGCCTAAAGTTCTCAGGGAAACTAACTGCGATTTAGTTCATTTTCCCCACTTTAATGTGCCCCTTTTCTATCAGGAGCCTTTTGTCGCCACTATCCACGACTTAACTAAACACTCTTTTGGCGGCCAAAAGGCCACCACTCGTTTTCTCCCTTTTTATTATTTAAAGTATTTAGGCTACAAAATTATTATCCGTCAGACCGTTAAAAAAGCCGCTATTATTTTTACCCCCAGCAATTTTGTTAAAAATCAGCTTGTCAGCCAGTATAAAATCGACCCCAAAAAAATCATCGTCACTTATGAAGGGGTAGGGGAAAAATTTACTTTTTCCCGAAAAGCTAATAAAGCTAGCCAACGAGAAGTCCTTACTTTATACCGGCTTACCAAACCCTACCTTCTTTATGTGGGCAATCTTTACCCCCACAAAAACATCCCTCTTCTTATCGAAGCCGTTAAGCGGGCCCGCCAAAAAATTCCCTCCTTGAGCCTGGTTATCGTTTGCGGCCGTAATGTTTTTTGGCAACGCCTTAAGCAGGAGATTAAAGCTTCACAAAGCGAATCTTTTGTCCGCCTCACCGGCTTTGTCCCCGATGAAGATTTAAAAATTTTATATCAGGAAGCAACCGCCTTTGTTTTCCCCTCTCTTTCCGAGGGCTTTGGCCTGCCGGGATTGGAAGCCGCCAGTCTTGGCTGTCCCGTGGTTTGCGCCAATACCACCGCCCTGCCAGAAATTTACGGCTCAGCCGCCTTATATTTTAACCCCCATAATCCTCAAGATATGGCCGAAAAAATTATCATGATTTGCGAAGACGAGAAATTAAGAAAAAATCTGATTGAAAAAGGCTATCAACAAGTAAAAAAGTATTCTTGGGAAAAAATGGCCGAACAAACGATCGCGGGATACGGAAAGGCGATGATAAGAAACAAATAGGTTTGGAATTAGAAAAACGCTAAACAAGAGGTTATCCAAAGCCCGGCCTAGAATCAGCTTCAATTATTTAAAGTCAAAATTTAAAAGTTAAAAGTTAAAATTACAAGTTAAAATTTAAAATGTAGAAATAAATAGCTAGCAGCAAAAAAAACGATTGTGTCTTTAACCACATCCAAAAAGTACAAATTATAAATTCTAACTTTTAACTTTTGACTTGAACTTTTGCATTTTGACTTTTGACTTTTGAATTTTTTAAGCAATTTAGCCATTCAGCAATTTAACAATTGAGATTATGAAAGTTGCTTTTGTTTACGACTGGCTCGACTCTTGGGGCGGAGCCGAGCGCCTTCTTCTTGCCCTTAAGCAAATCTTCCCCAAAGCGCCTCTTTATACCTCAATTTACAACCCGGAAAAAGCATCATGGGCGAAAGATTTTCATGTCTGCCCCTCATTTTTGCAAAAAATGCCGGGGGCGCTAAAATTCAGAAAAGCCTATTTGCCTCTTCTGCCTTTGGCCTTTGAAAGCTTTAATTTTGATCAATATGATTTGGTTATTTCTGTCTCTAGTTTTGCTGCTAAGGGAATTATTACTAAGCCTGCTACCTGCCATATTAATTACCTTCTTACCCCCACCCGTTTTTTATATCATCAGTATCCTCTTTATTTTTCCTCTCCCTTAAAAAGGGCGTTTTCTAAACCTTTAGTTAGCTATCTTAAACGCTGGGACAAAATAGCGGCTTTCCGCCCCGATCAAATCATTGCCATTTCCCAAACCGTCGCCAAAAGAACGGAAAAATATTACCAGCGAAAAGTGGAAAAAGTTATTTACCCCCCCGTAAACACCAAAAAATTCTTTCCCGCTAAAGAAAAAAAAGGACAAAAAGAAAAATACTTTCTTCTTGTTTCCCGCCTTGAACCTTATAAAAAAGTCGATTTGGCCATCGAAGCTTTTAATTCTTTAGGCTGGAAGCTTAAGATCGTTGGCAACGGGAGCGAAGAAAAGAAATTAAAAAAAATAAGCCGGAAAAATATTGAGTTTTTAGGCAAAGTTAGCGACCAAAAACTTGTCTCTTTTTACCAAAACTGCCGGGCAGTTATTTTCCCCCAAGAAGAAGACTTTGGTCTCGTTCCCCTTGAGGCGCAAGCTTGCGGCCGACCGGTTATCGCTTATCGCGGCGGAGGGGCAACAGAGACAATTATTGATGGTAAAACCGGCCTTTTTTTCTTCCCCCAAAAAGCCGGGGCCCTGAAAAATACCCTTTTAAAATTTGACCCCCTTCGTTATAATAAAAGCACCTGTCGGGAAAATGCGCTAAAATATGGCCAAGAGAAATTTGAAAGAGAGTGGAAAGAAGTGATAAAAAAGAAAAAAGTACCTTTTGGGTGGTTAGACGGCGTAGAAAAGTCAAAAGTCAAAAGTCAAAATGCAAAATGACAATTAAAAATTCAAAATTTTTAATTTTTCCGCCAGCCACGCCTTGGGCGGTAACTTTTTACTTTTAATTTGTACTTTTAACTTGTACTTTTAACTTTTAACTTTTGACTTTTAACTTTATTTATTCCCGTGTCTTCGTATATTTTAATCATCTGCGGCGGGGGAGGAACCAGACTCTGGCCGTTGTCGCGCCGAAAAAGCCCCAAACAATTTTTGCCCCTTTTTGGTAAAAAAAATCTCCTCGCCCAAACAGTCGAACGGGCTCAAAAAGTCGTCTCCCCATCACGAATTTTCTTTGTTGCCGGCCAGGAATATGCCGGCGACATCCTTAAAAGCGCTCCCCAAGTGCCGCCACAAAATCTTATTATTGAGCCCGATAAAAAACACACCGCCGCCGCCATTATCTTAGGCAACGCTAAAATTGCCCAAAAAGATCCCCAAGCGATAATTACCAACCTCTGGTCAGACCAATTGGTGGAAAATAACCAGAATTTTGAAAAAGATGTTAAAAAGGCTATGGATGCCTCAGGGCAAAAAAAGGCGCTGGTGGCGATCGGCATTAAGCCGACTTTTCCCCATACCGGCTTTGGTTATATTGAAACCGGCCGGAAAGTTGCCCCTCAACTTTTCGAGGTAAAACAATTCCAAGAAAAACCCGATAGGAGAAGGGCAATTAAATTTTTAGAGGCAGGCAATTTTTATTGGAATTTAGGCACCTATACCTGGCCGGCGACGGTATTTTTTGACGAACTTAAAAAAACTCACCCTCCTCTTTTTGCTTCTTTTAAAAAGATTCAAAAAGCCTCAGGCAAAGAAAACGAATGGGAAAAAATTAAAAAAATTTATGAGGAAATTACCCCTATTTCTATCGATGAAGCAGTGGCTGAAAAAACAAAGAACATGCTTATGTTGGCGGCTACTTTTGACTGGTATGATGTTGGCGACTGGCAGGCAGTTTGGGAAAAGAGCCCTAAGGACAAAGATGGCAACGCCGTTTTACCGGCTAAGGGGGGAAAGGTCGTTCTTTGGAAAGTCAAAAACAGTCTCTTTTTCTCAAAAGAAAAGCTAATCGCCGCGGCCGGCGTAGAGGATTTAATCGTGGTGGAAACCAAAGATGTTATTCTTGTCTGCCACAAAGAAAAAAGTCAGGAAGTCAAGGATCTCTTAGAAGAAGTTAAAAAACAGGACCCTCGTTATGCCGAATAAAAGCCGAAAACCAAAAGACCAATTTTACTTTTCCGTTAAAAGAGGGCTTGATATATTTTTAGCCGCTATCATCTTAGTTCTTACCCTCCCCATTTGGATTATAACCGCAATTGCCATTAAAATTGAATCCCCTGAAGGTCCTGTTTTTGCGGACGTACCTCCTCGCGTCGGCCAAAACGGACAAGGCTTCAAAATTTATAAATTTCGCTCGATGATCCCTAATGCTCACCAGTTGTTACGTACCGATCCGCACTTTAAAAAGCTATACGAGGAATATAAAAACAATAACTATAAGCTAAATTACGACCCCCGGGTGACAAGAGTGGGCAATTTTATCCGCAAATATTCTATTGACGAATTGCCACAATTAATCAATGTTTTAAAAGGAGAAATGAGCCTGGTCGGGCCACGGCCTTATTATGCTGACGAATTAAAAGAACAAACTAAAAAATACCCTCACACCAAAAATTTGATTAAAAAAGCTCTTGAGGTAAAGCCCGGCATTACCGGTCTTTGGCAAGTTTCCGGTCGTTCGGAGATAGATTTTGAGGAGAGAATTACCTTAGATGCCCGTTACTCAGAACGCCGCAATCTTTTGGATGATGTGGTAATATTATTAAAGTCGCCCTGGGCGGTCTTAAGCGGCAAAGGAGCAAGATGAAAGAAAAAAACACCGAAATCCCCAACTTAGAAGAAATAAGGACGGAGAAAAAACAAATTTTCTTCCAGAAAAAGAAGAAAGTTATCTTAGGGATAGCCATTTTTCTCCTCATCTTTTTGGGGCTGGCTTACTATTTTGCCATTGGACCGGTTTTAGCCTTAAAGAAAGAGGCCGCTGCCGGACAAGTCTTGGTCAGTCAGATAAAACAAGGATGGGGAGAAAAAAACCTGGCTTTCATCCGCGAAAAAATTCCCGAAGCCCAAAATTCGGTTTACCAAGTGCAAAAGAAAACAAAACGCTTGGGTTGGGTAAAAATCATTCCTCACTATGGCGATTACTACCGAAACGCCCAATTCGCCCTTCTTTCGGCCTCCCCCTTGCTTGAAGCGGCTAATTTAGCCCTAGAAGCAATTTATCCCTATGCCGACATTCTCGGTTTTGAAACCGCCCCGGAGGCAAGTTCGGCCGGAGAAACCACCCAAGACCGAATTGATTTTTTGCTTCAAAGCAGCCATGATCTGGCCGGAAGAATTGAAGCGATCAATGAACAGCTAAAGTTGGCCGATGAACAAATCGGGCAGATTGATCCCAGCGTTCTACCAGAAGAGTTTCGAGGCTTAAAAATTCAGGAAGAGGCAATAAAATTTAAAGAAATTTTTGAGGAAATTATTCCCTTAACCGGCGGCTTAAGGCCGGTATTGGAAAATCTTCCTTATTTTTTAGGCAAGACAAAAAAAATGACTTATCTTGTTCTTTTCCAAAACGATGCCGAATTGCGACCCAGCGGCGGCTTTCTTACTGCTTACGCCATTTTAGAAGCAGAAGATGGCAAATTTACTCCTGTTTCTTCCCATGACATCTATGATTTAGACGGTCGTTTCAATAAAAGAATCGAGGCTCCCCGCCCCATTAGGGATTACCTTCCTAATGTCTACTATTGGAACCTGCGTGACATGAATCTTTCTCCCGACTTTAAAGTTTCCATGGAAACTTTTTATCCATACTATCAGCAGGTACCGGGGGAGAAAGGGGCGGATGGCATCTTTGCCGTTGATACCCAATTTCTGACGGCTCTTCTTGAGGTTATTGGCGAGGTGAGCGTACCCGGGTGGGGTGAATTTTCCGCCGCCCCCGACAATCGTTGCCATGGCTGTCCCCAAGTCGTTTATGAACTTGAAAGAATGGCCGACAAACCGGTAGGAACAATTAAAACGGAAAGAAAAGCCGTGTTAGGCCCCTTAATGCATACCATCCTTCTTCATGTAATGGGGGCGCCTGCCGATAAAATCCCCGGTCTTTTTGAAGCGCTTATTTCCGGCGTTGAGGGAAAACACCTTTTATTTTATTTTCCCGATCCGGAGAAACAAGCGGCCATCGAAGCCCTTAATTTAGGAGGAAGGGTCAGAGAAACAGATGACGACTATTTCTTTTTGGTAGACACCAATTTTGCCGGCGCCAAATCGAACATGTTTATTGAACAAACCGTAGAAGATAAAGTAAGCCTTACCGATGATGGCCGGATTAAACACGAAGTGGTTATTAAGTATCAAAATCCGGCGCCGGCCTCTGATTGCAATTTGGAAAGTGGCGGTCTTTGCTTAAACGGTCTTTACCGTAATTGGTTTCGACTTTATGTACCCAAAGGAAGCACTCTTTTGGAAATGAAGGGTTCAGAAGTAGAGCCTCTCGTTTACGAAGAGCTGGGAAAAACTGTCTTTGAGGGCTTTTTTGGCGAGAAGTTCCCTCTTTACCCCAACGGCGGCACCAGTCTTGTCAGTATTACCTACGAAACACCCCTGGAGCTAAAAAATCAACCCTACCAATTATTAATCCAGAAACAGGCGGGAGCAAAAGATTATTCCTATAAAGTTTCTTTTAAAGAAGAAACACAAGAATTTTCTCTTAAGGCTGACAAGACTTTGCGTTGGTAAAATAAAATGAGCGGGCGGTTTTATTCCCTGGAGGGCATTGTGATCAATCGCCGCAACTTTGGCGAAGCCGATCGACTGATAACTATCTTTCCAAGAAAAGAAGGAAAGATTATTCTTTTGGCACCGGGAGTAAGAAAAATCACTTCTCGCCGGGGGCCAAAAATAGAATTTTTTAATCTTGTCAGAATAGAAACAAGCCGGGGGAAAAATTGGGATATTTTAACCGAGGCCGAAAGTAAAGAAACTTTTCCTCTCCTTAAAAAGGATTTAAAAAAAATTAATGCTGCTTATCAACTTTGTGAACTAACGGACCGTTTTATCCCGGAAAGAGAAGAAAACGAAGCGGTTTTTGATCTCCTCTTGGAAAATTTAAATCGTCTTAATCAAAAAATATCTTTTTTAAACTTTGATAACCTGCTTTTTCAATTCAAAGTGCGTCTTTTAATTGCCACTGGCTTTTGGCCAAAAGATGCTAAAATAACGCCAGAGGCAATTGACCGTTATATAGAAAAAATTATTCAGGGAAAGATTAAAAGCGCGAAGATAAAAATATAATCCTTGGCAGCAATTATATTGAGGCTGTCATTATCATTATAATGAAAACAGAGTTTAATTTAGTCATTAAAAGTCAAAAGTTAAAATTGCAAGTAAAAATTCAAAAGTAAAGCAAAAAAACTTTTAACTTTTAACTTGAAATTTTGAATTTTGACCTTTGAATTTTGAATTTATGAAAGCCACTTTAGACTCTATCGTTTCTCTTTGTAAAAGGCGAGGATTTGTTTTCCCCGGCTCATCTATTTATGGTGGATTGGCTAACTCTTGGGATTATGGCCCTTATGGAACCGCTTTGAAAAAAAATATTAAGGATCTTTGGTGGCAAACATTTGTCGAAAAACGCTCCAATATTTATGGCCTGGACGGCTCAATTATTCTTTCCCCAAAAGTCTGGGAAGCCTCGGGGCACCTCTCCCGCTTTACCGATCCCGTGCGCGAATGCACAGGCTGCCACAAGCGTTTTCGGACCGATAAAATCGGGGAAGAAACCAAAAAATGCCCAGAATGCGGCCAACCCTTGGGCCCAAAAACCCTCTTTAACCCGATGTTTAAAACTTATATTGGCGTCAAAGAAGACAAGGCCTCAGTTGCCTATCTTCGGCCGGAGACAGCCCAGGCTATTTTTATTAATTTTAAAAACATTATTGATTCCTGCCATCCCCGCCTCCCCTTCGGCATCGCCCAGATGGGGAAGTCTTTCCGTAACGAAATTACCGCCGGCAATTTTATTTTTCGGACCCTCGAGTTTGAGCAAATGGAAATTGAATACTTTATCCGGCCCGAGGAATGGGAAAAAACTTTTAACTTTTGGCTTGAAGAAATGCTTGCCTTTGCCCAAAAGGCAGGCATTAAAAAAAACCATCTAAAAATCCGCGAGCATAAAAAGGAAGAGCTTTCTCATTATTCCAAGAAAACGGTCGATATTGAGTATCTTTTCCCTTTTGGCCAAAGCGAACTTTATGGGCTAGCTTACCGCACCGATTATGACCTTAAAAACCACTCGGAAAAAAGCGGCATTGATCTTTCTTATCAGGATCCCCAAAGTAGCGAAAAATTCTTTCCCCATGTGGTAGAGCCCTCCTTCGGTTTAGAACGAACTATTTTAGCTCTTCTTTTAGATTGCTACCGCGAGGAGGAGGTGCGGGGAGAGAAAAGAACTGTCTTGCGGCTTTCGCCCTTAATTGCGCCGGTTAAGGTGGCGGTTTTCCCTCTTCTGGCTAATAGAGAGGATTTAGTTAAAGAAGCCAAAAGAGTCTTTGGCGATTTAGCCACCTCTTTCGCGAGCGAATTTGACGATATTGGCAATATAGGCAAGCGCTACCGGCGGCAGGATGAGATTGGCACTCCCTGGTGTGTCACTATTGACTTTGAAACGCTTAAGGATAATACTGTAACGGTGCGTGACCGCGACACAATGAAACAAGAGCGAGTAAAAATTAGTTTCCTAAATAATTATTTTTCGCAAAAACTAAAAAATGAAAAAGCTTAAAAAGCTTACTAAAAAACAAAAAATTATTATTGGTGTTGTCTTGGTTATTCTGGCTGGTGGCCTTATTATTTTTTTACAAAAGGGGGGAGAGAAGGGGAGTTCACCTACCATTTCCCCCACACCGCAAGTTAACCGCATTATCCCGCTTACGATTGGGGAAATGCCCCACCTTGTTCTTACCCCTAAGGAAAATAACCATTATTTGGTTCTTAAACTAAAAAGAGTGAAGAATGCCGATGGGGTAGAATTTGAACTTATTTATGAGCTGGAAGATCAAATTAGCCGGGGGATCTCGGGTAAAATTGACCTGATGGGCGAAGAGGCGGAAAAAGAGCTAATGTTGGGTACCTGTTCTAGCGGCACCTGCCGTTTCGACGAAGGGGTAACGGGCGGGGAAATTATTCTTAATCTCCTCCAGGGAAATCAAATCCGTTCCTTAAACGCCAAATTTGTTATTTTCGAAAAAGAAAGCACTTCTCCTGATGAAAAAATTACCGTCGAGGCAACCAAGGAGGGAAACTTTCTCCTCCTGGAAGGTGGCGGTTTGCCGCAAGACCTTGAAGAGGGGAAAGAAATTCTCGGCGGCCCCTACACTTTAACCAGCGAAAACCAAAAGAGCCTTTTTGCCATCACGATAACAGAGGGAAACTTAATTTATTGGGACAAAGATCAATGGGTAGAAGCAGAAGTAGAAGTGGCCCCGCTAGGAACTTATCTCTTAGTAAAGTAAACTTTGGGCGAAACTGCGTTTTCTTAATCAACAAAAGTTAAGGCTAAAAGAGTATAGATTTAAAAGTTAAAATTGCAAGTAAAAATTCAAAAGTAAAGCAAAAAAACTTTTAGCTTTTAAATTTTCCGCCAATTGGCGGATTGAATTTTAACTTTTGACTTTTGAATTAAAATGGTGCTCGCGCTTGGATTTGAACCAAGGACCTTTCGGATGTGAACCGAACGCTCTGCCAACTGAGCTACGCGAGCCTGCTGTTTTTAGGAAACTATCTCCATTTTACCATAATTTTGCCTCCTCCCCCAGTATCACCATACTCACCATAAAGTTATCTTCTGGCAGAATAGGCGTTTTATTAAATTAACACATAGTAATTCGCGCAGAGTATAAAAAATATAATCTCGCCAGAGGAGTTATCTTGCTTTTAAAATGATATATAGTATTTCAAAAAAATCAAAAAAACGGATTTCTTGTCAATGAAAATACTGTATAGCTGCTGGGGCATAATTGATCATCCTAACGAAAGTCAGAATCTTCCCTTATTGACAAGATGGATTCTGAATTCCTGCGTTACCATGGCGCAGGGATAGGTTAAGTTGAAGATGGTGTTGGATTAAATTTACAAAGAATTGGGAATCATGTTCCCGCCATAAAATAAAAGAGCAAGGCCAAAAGATTGAGGGCTAAACACTCCCCCAAGCCTCAAGACTATGGTCATATCCTCTCCGATACGGTCGAAGAGGTTATTGATGGGGTAAAGCGTTACTTTATGAGTGCTGTTGACGCCAAGTTTAAGTTTGCCTTAACCCTGGAATACAAGAACATTACCGCCACCAACATGAAGGATTTCTACCTTAGATTTAAGAAGGTTTATCCCACCACCATCAGGATTTGGCAGTCAGATAATGGTTTAGAAAACTTAGGGGTGTTTGACCAAGAGCTTAAGAAGGAAGGCATTCCCCACCTTTTCATCTATCCCCACTGCCCTAAGATTGATACCTTTATCGAGAGATACAACCGGACTTTGGAGGAAGAATGTCTTGATTACCACCTTGATGAGCTTATGGACATCAGACAAGGTAACCAGGTTTTGGCTGACTGGAATGTCTATTACAATACCAAGAGGAGGCACCATTCCCTGGGGCTTTTAAGCCCCATGCAGTACTTTATCGAAAAGGGAGGAATGTCGCATAAGTACTTGACTTATACATAGAATTGCATTTTAACCACTATTATGATATACTCGCGCAAATCAGAGAATCAATTCGTTTTAGGAAAAGAACCTTAAACCTTTTCTAGGCAATGCCCTATATTATAATATAATATATATGTTTTTTAAAGAGCGGCCACACGAAATTCATCTTCTTCCCCAAAAAGCAGAAGAACAAATAACTAAGATATTAGTACAAGCGGAAATCTTCTATAAACAATGTCTTGGAGATAAAAATGCGAGAGTCAGAGAGGCCACAGTCCTACTCTTAGGCGCCTTAGCCGAAAAGAATCCAAGAAGAGCTCTTCCTTTCTACATGCGAGGCCTTGAAAATGAGGAGTGGAGAGTCAGAGAGGCCACAGCCCGATCTCTAGACGCCTTAGCCGAAAAGGATCCAATAATAGCTCTTCCTTTCTACAGGCGAGGCCTTAGAGATAAGAGGGTAGATGTCAGACGAGCCACAGCCCTATCCCTAGGCACCTTAGCCGAAAAGAATCCGGAAAGAGCCCTTGCTCTCTGTGAAAAAGGCCTTAGAGATGAAGATTGGGTTGTCAGACGAGCCACAGCCCTATCCCTAGGCGCCTTAGCCGAAAAGGATCCAATAACAGCTCTTCCTTTCTACAGGCGAGGCCTTAGAGATGAGAGGGTAGATGTCAGAATAACCACAGCCCAATCCTTAGGCGCCTTAGCCGAAAAGGATCCGGAAAGAGCCTTTGCTCTCTATGAAAAAGGCCTTAGAGATGAAGATTGGGTTGTCAGACGAGCCACAACCCTATCACTAGGCGCCTTAGCCGAAAAGGATCCGGAAAGAGCCTTTGCTCTCTATATAAAAGGCCTTGGAGATGAGAATGCAGATGTCAGACGAGCCACAGCCCAATCCTTAGGTGCCTTAGCCCGGGCGAACGCAGAGATAGCTCTTCCTCTCTACAGGCAAGGCCTTGAAGACGAAAGGGGATGGGTCAGAGAGGCCACAGCCCAATCCTTAGGTGCCCTAGCCCAGGCGAACGCAGAGATAGCTCTTCCTCTCTGTGAAAAAGGCCTTAGAGACGAAGAGGAATGGGTCAGACGAGCCACAGCCCGATCCTTAGGCGCCTTAGCCGAAAAGGATCCGGAAAGAGCCTTTGCTCTCTATATAAAAGGCCTTGGAGATGAGAATGCAGATGTCAGAATAGCCACAACCTTATCACTAGACGCCTTAGCCGAAAAGGATCCGGAAAGAGCTTCTGCTCTCTATATAAAAGGCCTTGGAGATGAGAATGCAGATGTCAGAATAGCCACAATCCAATCCTTAGGCGCCTTAGCCCGGGCGAACGCAGAGATAGCTCTTCCTCTCTACAGGCGAGGCCTTGAAGATGAGGAGTGGAAAGTCAGAGAGGCCACAGCCCGATCCCTAGGCGCCTTAGCCCGGGCGAACGCAGAGATAGCTCTTCCTCTCTACAGGCGAGGCCTTGAAGACAAGGATGGGAGAGTCAGAGGGGCCACAGCCCGATCCCTAGGCGCCCTAGCCCAAGCTAACGCAGAGATAGCCCTTCCTCTCTACAGGCAAGGCCTTGAAAACAAAGATTGGGACGTCAGAATGGTCACAGCCCTATCACTAGGCGCCTTAGCCAAAGAGGATCCGGAAATAGCCCTTCCTTTCTATATAAAAGGGCTTGAAGATGAGAAGGTAGGTGTCAGAATAACCACAGCCCAATCATTAGGCGCCTTAGCCGAAAAGGATCCGGAAAGAGCCTTTGCTCTCTATGAAAAAGGCCTTAGAGATGATAATGTAGATGTCAGAATAGCCACAACCCTATCACTAGGCGCCTTAGCCGAAAAGGATCCGGAAAGAGCCTTTGCTCTCTATGAAAAAGGCCTTAGAGATGGTAGTGTAGATGTCAGAACAACCACGGCCCGATCCTTAGGCGCCTTAGCCCTGGCGAACGCAGAGATGGCTCTTCCTCTCTACAGACAAGGCCTTGAAGACAAAGATTGGGGTGTCAGACGAGCCACAGCCCGATCCTTAGACGCTTTAGCCGAAAAGAATCCGGAAAGAGCTCTTGCTCTCTATGAAAAAGGCCTTAGAGATGATAATGCAGATGTCAGAATAGCCACAATCCAATCCCTAGCTTATTGTTTTAAACGACCTTCTAAAAAAAATTAATACTGTTTAATCGATAATTATCAACTAAAAGATGATTTAATCTACCCTTATGTTTTGCTTGCCCATATCTTTGAACACGAAGAAGATCACGCTTAATTGATTAAGGTTTATCTTCTTGGTACCGCTTTATTAAATCCTATGTCTGCCTCAAGATTAAAAACGAAGCGAAAGAATCCAGAAAATAGTAAAATGCCGAAGATTTCTTTAGATAATAAGAGAAAAACATTGCCCGTCTTCAAATAATTGACCCCAATCTTTCCGCTCAACTTTTAAGGAATCTTCTGGCGCGCGCCTTATCCTTTACGGAAAACTATCTTCAGGTTATTGAACCTTTCTGAATACATCCAGAGCCTATCCGGGCCGTTAAAGGATATCTCCAATTAAACAAAAAACGATAATTGCAACTTTTCTGATCTTTTGGAAATCGCCGCTACTTACCTCCCTTTAGGCGATTTTTAGCTTTTTCAAAATCTTCTTCAGAAAAATCTCGATAAAAACTTACCAAAATTAAAGACGCTTCTCGGCAAAGCCCTCCTAAAAAAAATTAGCGGAAAGTATTCAGATTCAAACCGAAGTCACGACAAGATCTTCCCTAGTGGAAGATTAAACGCATTTCTATTCTCATTGTTAACCGGGAATTTTTAAAAAAGGCATTCTCTAAAAATCAGGAAATGTGCGATCATTTTTTCCGAGCCGTTTTTGAGAACTGTTTTTTAGATTTTATTACTGATCTCAATTAAAAAGATAAAATTAACAAAGGAATAACAAAACATAATCAAGAACCAACTCAACCCTTTGAGCAAAAAGGCATTTATTGGGGGGGGGCTGGCTCCATTATGGGAAAATGGTAATGATAGAAATAGGGGTAGCCGGTGAAATGGATCGGGAAGCTATCTTCCATCAATTTGAGAAACGCCCCAAAGTGTGGCAACCTGATATTAACGAGCATGAACCTCGATTAAAGACTTCTTTAGCCAAAAATCTTATTTAAATCGATCAAGATAAAAGAAGACTTGATCCTCCTAAAATTGATCTTAATGATCCCCGTTGGCCGGAAAAGCTCTTAATAACCTATAATAGAAGCTTCAGGCATTTTTCAAATTGAAGAACCAAACCATATTCTTCATCCCAAAATACAGGAATCTTTTAGTCATTCGGTTGAAGCCATTGGTATCCTGACGGCCCAACAGCAGAAAAAGCAAACTAATAAAAAGAAATTCTTTATAAAATTTTTGGTTCGGGGGTATTGTGTCAACACATTGTCTCCACTCCAAGGGTCTAATTCCACCGCCGCCTCATCTAATATAATCGGGCGAGCAAAACGTATTTTATCATCAGCCTCTGGTAGTTTTCTCTTTAGATATGGGTAGGGTGTTTGATAGTCTAGGGCTGAATACTCCCGAATATTGTTGTCGTAGTAAAGATAGCTCAAGGCTTCCTCCAAAAGGTCATCTTCGCTTTTGATCTTCAAGATTCTGGAAATGAAAAACTCTCCATCATCAGCCCGGGGAGATCTTTTTAAATAAGCATTCTCTTCCGGATGAACCTTGTAATTCTGGATCAACCTAAAACCAAGACCGGCAATCAGTCTTCTTAATTCTTTTACCTTAAGCCACGATTTACCGCCGAACTCTTCTCCATTATCAGCGTAAAGATAATCTGGTAAGTTACTCCGTGGGATCTTAACCAGGAGATTACCCAAAGATACCAGCGAAGACTATTAGCCCAT
>JAGPNC010000042.1 GCA_018052565.1 Candidatus Shapirobacteria bacterium
AGTCAAAAACCTAGTTTAACTTTTTAAGCAAGTCAAAGGGAAAAAACCCTCAGGACCCTTTTTTTGCCAATAACCACTTGCCAAATCATTCAACAACCAATCTTTGATCTCCCTCAACAAAGCTCCCCCTTTTTTGTTACATCTGTCTCTTCAACTCCTTCTCCGGGAAAAACGAAATAATGTCTTCCTTGCTTATATCTTTCAATTAGAATTATTCTCTTTTTATCTTTTGATAGGATTAATCCAGCAACTCTTATTCCTTGTGGATATTTTTCACTAAAAATCCTCATGCCTGTTTTTTTATCATTATTCCGTAAAGTGGCTGCTATTAAAATCCAACCCCAAAAGCGCTGGAATCATGTGTGTTAAATTACATTTTTCCTTTTTAGCAACAAAATAGCTTTCTCCAAGATAACTTTTGTCATCCCATGGAAATTGGGTTAAAGCAAAATTTGTTTTACCATCACCCTGTGTCGTTGCGTATATCTTTCCTATAATAAAAAGGCGATCTCCCTTCCTTAAAAAGATCCCCATTCGACTTGGTAAAAATGTTATAAATTGTGTGATGGAACAATTTGGTGGACCATATAAGATTTCAACCTCATGCTTTTTCAAATCTAATACCCCCGGATCACACAAAATTTCATCTTCTTTAAGATTTACCCTGATCCCTGAAAATTGACTTGTCGGTAAATATTGACATTGATATTTTCCCTCACTGTCAATGGGCATTACAGAAAACTTAATCCCTTTAAAATAGCCGCTAATTTTACACTCTTCCCAAATTATAATCTCCTCCTCTGTCATTAAAGGGGAATAAGACATTCTTCTTTTAATTATAGCCTCTGCGTTATCACCAGGTTTAGTCATAAGATATTTATTGTTATTTTTCATGTTTTCCCAAAAAGTTCTTACCAGCTTAGCGTTTCTTTTCCCATAAACCACAAGATCGATATCTGACTCTTCATTGTCCATTCCCGTTAACATAGAGGCATCTAGCCCAAAATTATCTATTTTTACACCAGAGGCTTCGGACAAATCAAAAACAAGATTCTTTAACAAGGCCCCTTTTTTACTATTTTCTTTTATTCTGTCAAGGAGCCTTTTCGTTGGATTATATAGAACCAATTCACTTTTCTTTGCCATTGGTAGAAAGGTATGAAAAAGGCTATTAAATTTAATTTTAACAGCGGAACTTTCAGAAAAACCACTATTAGCCAAAAATTTTACACTACCGTTTGGATAGTTTATCCCTTTATACTTAATAAGTTTTTGTCCTCTGCTACCGTCTAAATCAGGAATATACTTCGGATAAACTATTAGTTCATTAAGATAGGTATAACCAACAGTTCTATAAATTATTCCCGTCTCTGGATCCTGAGCATAATAATGAATATTAATCATATATTGGTTATTTTTCTGAATTGCAACATTGCCAACTTAAATAGATCTCCACGATTTAAACTTCTCAAGGAGGCTCTCTTGGGTAAATCCTCTTTTTTGCCTGATCTTCCAACGGCAATTGAAAGGTACGCTAGGAGAAGATAAGCAAAAACCCTCCTTAGCATTTCATCGTTTGCGCCATAGCTTTTTAAAAAGGTGAAGGCCAATCTTTCTGATCCGCCTGTTAAGTTAACAATTGCTCTAGAGACATCCCGGGCAGGATCATTAAGATAAGCTGATTCCCAATCGAGGAAAACAGGACCTTTTCGACTAATAATAGTATTGCCATCAGAAATATCAAAATGCACTAAAGAAAATTTTTTAGAACCAAAGCGAACCCCTCCTATTTGTTCCATCAACAATTCATCTATGTCTAAATTTTCCGTAGAATAACCAAGGGGTTTAGGAGAAATCCCCAACTTTGCAATAAAATGCAGGACCAAATATTCTCTATAGAGGGGGTTGGGAGATTGTCCGTTTCTTTTTGGTTCCTTTTCTTGAACCATAACCTCTACTTAAACCTTAAGGCGATAATAACATAAGGGAAACCATGAGTCAATTTTTTGTACTGGCTGACCACATCGGCCTGTCTTGCCGGCAGGCGGGCCGATTTATCTTAGCCGGCGCAATATTTATATAAGTTAAATACATTTATATTTGTGAGATATTCCTCCTTTTTCTTGGTAATACTCAAAAGGTATAAATAACAACGTTGGGACTGCTCTGATCGGCCCTGCCTGAATAGGGCTTGTTTTTAAATTTTAAACTGGCCGTTTTGGTAAATAATTTTCTTCCGGCCGTTTTTAAGGCAGGCGGTAACGACGCGGTTTTGGGTGGAAACAAAATCAAGATGTAAAGGCGAGCGATTAAAACCTAATTTTTGCCAATCTTTTGCTTTTAATTTTCCCTTGTTGCTTCCCTGATAGCATTCTTGATAAGCCGAGCCGAGGGCAAGATGAAAATTACCGTTTTGGCCGCCCCGATTCTCATCATAAAGTGTTTCCGCCATAAAATGCGTAATGCGCGAGAGGCGGCCGTCGGTTAAGGAAAACTCCCCTACTCTATTGCCGCCCGGGGTTTTGATAATTTCCTCAAGCGCCTTTTGGCCTCTTTGGGCCCGGGCCAAAACCACCCGGCCGTTTTTAAATTCCAAATAAATGTCTTTAATAAGCTGGCCAAAAACATAAAGCGGTTGGTTAAAATAAACCTTGCCGTTAATCAGCCGACAGTTGGGGGCGGTGAAAATTTCAAAGCTGGGGATATTGGCGCCCGAGCCGCCTATCCATTGGCGATTGGCGC